>NZ_JAHRFC010000021.1:0-100400 GCF_020883015.1 Microcoleus sp. CAWBG640 | reverse complement strand
AATTCCTAACGCTCGTGATGCGATCGTTGCAGAGATTTTTGGGTGTTTTTACTCACGCTTGGTCTCGGATGATTCACTTTTACCCCCTCAATCCGCCTATGTGCCAGTTGGGGGTGCGGAATGTGGGATATATATATATATATATATGCAATAATTAAAAGTTATTTAAGTTGCGATCGCCCTATTGATTGAATTCGGTTAATTTTTTATAAAAAATACTCGCTACTTTTTCCCCGCACCAGCAAGCAACTTTTTACCGGGTGCGTGACAGTCCGCAGTCGCAAGTTGCGAGTCAAATATTTCTCGCTGCCTGTGTACCCTACAATTACTATCTACCGTTCTGGAAAAAGGGGTGCGTGACAGTCCGCAGTCGCAAGTTGCGAATCAAATATTTCTCGCTGCCTGTGCACCCTACAATTACTATCTACCGTTCTGGAAAAAGTTGGCAAGACCTGTTTGTTGGTTGATTTGCCCAATTTAAACGAGAATTGCCAAACCGATCCATCCAACCTTCCAAATAAACCCGATTAGCCTTTCTTTCCTCAGCATCCGATGTATTCATGGGATGAGGTGCTAAACCCAAAATAGTCGCCGTCGTCACGCAAAACATCGACTTTTGAAAACTCTGACAAATTTGCACCCGCACATCATCTTCGCCTCGACAGCTAGTGCGATAAATTTCTTGCAAATACTCCGGCAAAAAATGCCGCATATCTTGCATCAATTGAGTTGGCGGAATTCCCGCGCCTCCAATCGGTAAAGGATCGGCAAACAAAGCACCATAGCTAAAGTCTCTTTGTTGTTCCGGGATTTGATGAGCTTGAGCGTTGTAGGAAACTACTCCAAAAAATGCAGTTCCCCGAAAGAAAATTGACTCGACATAGGGAATCGCTACATCTGCTAAAAATGTCAATCCAGCCTCTGGAGGAATGATATCATAGACTCGATCGCTAATCTTGACGCTGTAGGTAATTGGTAAACTGGCGGCGGCCACTAACCCAGCTTTGACAAAATCAACTACGTCAGCAATAGACTTAGTTTCCCCTCTATCGTAGGAATCAGATAAGTCCATAAACAAATCGCTCATTACCCGCCAAAACTGACCTAAACCGGTGTAGTAAGCCAGCATCCGCACTTGTTCCGGCAAAAAATCAGGAAATGCTTTATGGAGTCCCTGCATGAAAAAATTGCCTTTTAATTTAGCAGCGATCGCCTTTTCCACCAAATTATCAAACTCCGGGGAATCCAAATAACTATCCAAGCCCCCGCCGCCGTGCCAAAGCATTGTTTTCATGCAATATTCGGCATACTCAAAATTTATGCGATCGTGCCACAAATAGCGCATTAACTTTGGCAGATTCACCTCTCCGTTGAAATATTTGAAAAACGGGAAAAGCACTAAAAACTGTTCTTCTGCGATGTAGTTTAGATTCAGAGAATAAGCATCTAAAACAACTGCATAACTTTTAAGAACTCCGACTACTTCTATTAAATTTTCTGCCGATTCAGGAAGTAAAGCTTGGCCTGATTCCAAGATGTCAATGTATGCTGAGAGCGGATGAGAAGATGGTTTTAATACGGTACTTGTCATTTTGATTTAACCTTAAATGAAGGAAGAAGGAAGAAGGAAGAAGGAAGAAAGATGTTTGTAGTAACAACTTTAGTCCTTTCATGATGGACTAAAAGCTTTTCAGATATAGCATTTCTTGGTCTAGTAGGGACACTGCCGTGGGGAGCATTCAGAATTTGCAAATATATCGGTAGGGGCGAAGCATGACCGTAGTAAATCCTTACTTTTAACCAATAACTTATCTGCCGGAATGCGAGAGCCCTTACAAAATCGGGATTCTCCCCTGCCCAAGGAGTGTCAACTTAAGCTGTCAGCCCGCCAAGTCCGTTAGTCATTCATCAAGTCCGCCAGGGGTTGAAACCCCTGTCTAATAGCGAAAGTCCTCTCAAAGAGGACTGAAGAGAAGAATCTCAACTCATTAGTCCTCTTTTAGAGGACTTTAGCTTTGAGACAGGGGTTTAAACCCCTGTCGGACTATCGGTTTGACGTTAAGTTGACACCAATGTCCCCTGCCGTGTCCCTACAGCTAGGTCATATTTTATGGTAAGTTTTGAGCGATCGCCTTAACTTGCGTTGGCACATTAGCTACCATCGCGATCGCCGTTTTCTCACTCAAAGCCACAATCACTCCTGGCTGCACTCCCATAATCAGAATAATCACAGCCAATACCAAAGAAGGAATGCGATCGCCCCAACGCACTTGTGGTAAACTCACCACCAAATCCGAAAGCCGACCAAAAAAAGCACGGTTGACCATAATTAAAAAATAAACTGAAGTCAAACCCGTGCCGATCATGCACAGCAAAGTTTGCACCGGAAACACTTGCAAGCTACCGCGAAATACCAAAAATTCAGCAATAAATCCAGCCAAACCTGGAATACCCGCACTAGCCATCACTCCCAGAATCATTAAACTACCAATCATCGGCAAACCTCGATCGGGATTAAACAAACCCCGTAGCACATCTAAATTGCGACTACCTGATTTTCGGTAAACAACACCGACGGTTAAAAACAGTAGTGCCGAAATTAAACCGTGGCTTACCATTTGTAAAACAGTACCCAAAATACTCACCGGAGTAGCCGCAGCGCTAGCCAACAGAATGTAGCCCATGTGAGCGATCGAACTATAAGCTACCATTTTCTTCATATCTTTTTGGGCGATCGCGCAACTAGCCCCATAAAGCACACTGACAACCGCCCAACTCGCCAACCAAGGTGCAGCCACCGCCCACGCATCAGGAAACAAACCCAAACCAAATCGCAGCATCCCGTAAGTTCCCAACTTCAAAAGCACCCCAGCCAGCAACACCGAAACCGGAGTCGAAGCTTCTACGTGAGCATCAGGAAGCCAAGTATGAAAAGGCACCAAAGGCATCTTAATCCCAAAAGCCAACAACACCCCAGCCAGTAACACAATTTGCCTCACCAAAGGCAAAGGTAAAGCACCCTGCAAATGGGATGCACCCACAGCACCAACAATATCAAAACTAGAAGCACCACTCAGCCAAACCGTCCCCAAGAAAGATGCCAGCAGCACAATCCCAGCAAACGCAGTATAGATTAAAAACTTAGTAGCAGCATAACCCCGACGTTCGCCTCCCCAAATCGCAATTAACAGGTAAAGCGGAATTAGTTCCACCTCAAAAAACAGGAAAAATAGCAGCAAATTTTGAGCTAAAAAAGCCCCACTCACGCCACCCATTATCAGCAAAATCAAAGAATAATAAATTCGAGGTCTCCGAATAGACTCATCTGTGCTGTAAATAGCCACCCCAGTCAGGAGAGCATTTAAAATCACCAAAGGCAGAGACAAACCATCAACACCCAGATTGTAGTTCAATCCCAAAACATCTATCCAAGGCAGAAATTCTGCAAACTGCAACTGACTCGCATTTATATCAAACTGAGCCGCTAGAATCACCGATAAAATCAAAGTTATACCTGCCATCGCCAGGGCCAGATTCCGCACAATTTTAGAACTAACCGCACTAGGCCAAAACCCAATCAGAGCCGCCCCCAATATTGGTATCCAAATTAAAGCACTAAGCATCAATTAAAACTTTCCTTTACTACAACTTTTAAAACTATATTTAAGATTAGCGCAAACCCAGACAAGATAAAAGCGATCGGCTGATTTTTTTTGTTAACATAGGTTCAGATGTATTTGGAACCATCCTATGACCTCAAGTCTTACAGAAAGTCTCACAGACCGGGAAGATTTGCAAGTTCGATCGGCCTACCCTTCCACCCGCCTCACAGTTGCCGACTTGGAACAACTGCAAGGTATACTCTGCGAAGCACAGCTAGACTACCAATTAGAACTCGTAGACGGGAAGATTATCATTATGGGCGGATCAGACATTGTATCGAGCGAAATTAGACTTGAGTTTGGCAGACTTTTGCTTAACTGGGTCAAACCCCGCAAATTGGGACGAGTGTTTGAATCTAGTGGCGGGTTTATTCTCCCGAATTCCGATCTGAGAGTTCCTGATGTTTCTTTTGTGGTAGCCTCGCGCCTCAAACAAAGTAAAAGGTATTTTGCCGAACTCGTTCCCGATTTAGTTGTAGAAATCAAGTCTCAGTCCGATCGCCTCAAACCCCTGCGAGAAAAAATCCTCTCATTTCTCGAACTCGGAGCAAAAGTCGGAATATTAATCGATCCAGACAAATGCACAGTCACAATTTACCGCCCCGAAACCGAACCAGTTATATTGAGAGATGGAGACATTATTTCAATTCCCGAACTCTTACCCGGTTGGGAAGTTCCCGTTGCAGAATTATGGCCGATCGAATTTGAATAAAATTAGATAAAAAGCAGACAAACCCAGAATAAAATCATCCGTGTTCATCTGCCCTCATCTGCGGTTTAAAACTGCCAAATAACTAAACCCAACAACACAGCCACACCTCCGGCAATAGTCAACACATAAAACTGTGACTGACCAGTGCCACTATACTTCAACCCTTCACCGCTGAAAATAGTAGCAAAACCAAACAAATTAACCGCCCCATCCACCACATACTTATCAGTCCAAGCGCTGATTTTAGAAATAGAATCAACAGCCCAAACCACAGTCAAACGGTAAACGCGATCGATATAAAAATCGTAAGCCAACAAATCCTGCACAGCCGGAATCGGTAATCGCACAGGCCTAGGTATAACCCCATACCAATAAATAGCCACCCCGATCGCACAACCAATCAACCCAGATAACATCAACAACGGTGTATCCAAAGTTTTCAACAGCAAATTTAAACTATCAAAATCTCCAGTCTCAGCCCAAGGTCCACTCCAACTAATTAATAATTGCCACCGCTGCAACATCCAAGGCACTAATAGTCCCGTAACAGTCAAAATTACCATGGGTACAGCCATTAGCCATCCGACTTCTGGAGTTCGGTGAGTTTTTGGCTGCGGTTTTCCGACAAACACCAAACCAAATACACGAGTTAAATTGAGCGCCGTCAAACAATTAACTAACAGCAGCACAACTACCAACCATAAAGGTACTGTCCAAAAACCATTCAGCCAGCGCCGCATTGCCCAAAAATTCCCTAGGGGCAACAGTGCTACCATCCCCGCAGCGCCTACTACAAAAGCTGCAGTCGTGGCGGGCATTCTCGACCATAAGCCACCCATTTCTGTTAAATCTTGAGTGTTGGTGGTCGAAATAATCGACCCAGCGCTCATGAATAATAGTGCCTTGGAAATCGAGTGTGCGAACAGTAACAGCAAAGCAATGTCAACTTGATTTAACCCCACTGCGATAAACACCAAACCTAAAGAAGCGCTCGTGGAATGGGAGAATGTTCTTTTGAGGTCAATTTGGGCGATCGCCACTAAAGAAGCCCCAACCGCCGTCACCGCACCCAAAACCACCAACACCGCACCAGTCATCGGCGACAGCTCCAAAACCGGCTGAAGTTTAATCAAAACATAAGCCCCACCACCCACAACTACCGTATTCCGCATAATTGAAGCTGGGTTCGGCCCTTCCATCGCCTCGTCTAGCCACAAATGGAAGGGAAATTGAGCGCACTTAGCCGTAGGTGCGGCAATTAAAGCCAAACCTAATAAATTCCCAACTACAGGAGATAAAGTTGCCGATTCTGCCCATGTTTCTAAATCCGAAAAATTCAAACTTCCTGCTAAAGTAGAAAGTGTCACTACTCCCATCAGCAGGGGTACATCTCCCACTCGCTTGGTTAAAAACGCATCACGAGCCGCGGTGACTACCAGGGGTTGAGCGTACCAAAATCCTACTAGCAAGTAAGTTGAAAGTGTCAGCATTTCCAACAAAGCGTAAGTTAGAAGCAGCGAATCGCTAATTGCAATGCCACTAATTGCTGCTTCAAAAAAACCCAGCAACCCGAAAAATCGAGCCATCGCCCAGTCTTTTTCCATGTAGCCCAAAGCATAAATTTGTGCTAGCAAACTTAGAAATGCCACCAACTCCATTGCGCCCACACTTACGGTAGAGATTTCTAGGGCAAAAGATAGGTTTAAGTCTGTTACTTGCACCCAGTTTAGCAGCAATTGTTGAGGTGGTTCATTCCAAGTTTCTCTGAAAATAACTGACCCGTGGATAAAAGCCAACACAGTCATCAACAAATTGAAATAAGCCGCTGGTCTGGGCCCTGTTTTGCGAATTGTTCCTGTAGACCAAGGCAAAGTTAATATAGCGCCTATTAAGCCATATAAAGGTACCCACCAACAGGTTTGGAGGAGCAATGGATTCATGAATTTATCCTGATAAATTTGGATTTTACTGCTGTCTTTATGAAAAAAATATCCGCGAGCGATCGCACCCTGGAATTTTGGCTAAACGTGATTGTATACTTTTGGCAAAATTTTTTGCACTAATGTTAACTATACATTAAAGCACTCAAACTGAGAATTCTATCAGTGAAAAATTAGTTTTTACCGCACAAGCGAACTCTACTTGACAAGTATTTTTACTTAGCGGACTCTCCAATTCCCACCTGCATCTACTCCTGACCATGTTAAGTTTATTAAAAAAATATTAAATCATTTTAAGGATCATAAAATATTTTAATTTTTGTTATTAAACATTATGATGTTGGTTTATATTGTCAAGGTAGACAGCTTACCCTATTCTTAAAGGATAGGAAGCTTTAAACCGTTTTTCTAGATAATCTGGGCTCCCCCGTCCAATTTTTAAAATTGGTCAAAGATTTGTAACGGTAATTCCACTAACTCTCGCTTAGGAGATTCAAAAATGTCAATTGCCGTGGGAATGATTGAGACAAAAGGTTTTCCCGCTGTTGTGGAAGCTGCCGACGCTATGGTCAAAGCTGCTCGTGTCACCCTCGTGGGCTATGAAAAAATCGGCAGTGCCCGCGTCACAGTAATTGTGCGTGGTAACGTGTCGGAAGTCCAAGCCTCAGTAGCAGCAGGAGTGGAATCCGTCAAACGGGTCAACGGCGGAGAAGTTGTCTCTACCCACATCATCGCCCGTCCCCACGAAAACCTAGAATATGTTTTGCCGATTCGCTATACCGAAGCAGTCGAACAGTTCCGAGGCGACTAAGTTCTCACCGCACAGAAACTTAGTTCAGTGAAAAATTAGTGCAACCGTCAAAAAAACATCGTTTAGTTCCCCCAATATTAAATCAGGAGTAGAAACAATGGCAATTGCAGTTGGCATGATTGAAACTTTAGGCTTCCCGGCAGTTGTAGAAGCAGCCGACGCGATGGTCAAAGCAGCCCGCGTTACCCTAGTAGGGTACGAAAAAATCGGCAGCGCCCGCGTTACAGTCATCGTCAGAGGAGATGTCTCGGAAGTACAAGCTTCAGTGGCCGCTGGAGTAGAATCCGTCAAGCGTGTTAACGGCGGACAAGTTATGTCCACCCACATCATTGCCCGCCCTCACGAAAACTTGGAGTATGTACTACCCATTCGCTACACCGAAGCTGTGGAACAATTCCGCGAAGGCGTGAGTGGCATTCGCCCACTCAATAGATCTTAAGACAGGCGATCGTTCATTGAGCTTTTGGTAATTAAAAATTAAAAATGAAAAATTTAAAATCCTGAGAGATTTTGATTTAGTATTTTTAATTTTTAATTGAGTAGGAGATGGCAGATTGGTTGTTAGTCATTAGTCATTACTCATTAGTTATTAGTCATTAGTTATGAGTCATTAGTTATTAGTAGACAAATAACTATAAAAGACGAAAAAAATGATGGAGGAAGGCTAATCTAAAAAGACTAATGACATCGAAAAATTGACAATTACCAATTACCAACTACCTGTAACCTAAAATGCAAATGGCAAAAGTTCTCGGCACAGTTGTCAGTACCCAAAAAGAGCCTAGTCTCAGAGGATCGAAATTTCTGCTGCTGCAATTCATCAATGAAGAAGGTTCGCCAGTTCCCGGATATGAGGTAGCCGCTGACTGTGTGGGCGCTGGTATAGATGAATGGGTTTTAGTAACTAGGGGAAGCGCAGCCCGGATTGCACCAGGAAGCGAAAACCGTCCGCTGGATGCTTTGGTGGTAGGTATTATAGATACTGTCAATGTAGAAAATCGCCTCATTTACAGTAAAAAAGACGACCCGTACCGCTAGTTGACAGTTGACAGTTGGCAGTTGACAGTTGACAGTTGACAGTTGGCAGTTGACAGTTGGCAGTTGACAGTTGACAGTTGACAGTTGGCAGTTGACAGTTGACAGTTGGCAGTTGACAGTTGACAGTTGACAGTTGACAGTTGGCAGTTGACAGTTGGCAGTTGACAGTTGACAGTTGGCAGTTGACAGTTGACAGTTGACAGTGAACGGTGAACAGTGAACAGCTAACAGTTAACAGTTAACAGTTAACAGCTAACAGCTAACATTTTTTTTTCAGTTCAGGAGAACTTAACTTATGGCAGCCCGCAGTGTTGCGGCTCCCCCGACGCCTTGGTCGAAAAACTTGGCAGAGCCCAAAATTCACGAAACCGCCTATGTACATTCCTTTTCTAACATTATTGGGGATGTGCGTGTCGGTTCTAAAGTGCTGATTGCCCCAGGAACATCTATCCGCGCCGATGAAGGTACTCCTTTCCATATCGGAAATAGTACCAACATTCAAGACGGAGTGGTAATTCATGGTTTAGAACAAGGCAGAGTCACAGGAGACGATGGCAACTCTTATTCCGTTTGGGTAGGGGAAAATACTTCCCTGACTCACATGAGTTTAATTCATGGCCCGGCCTACGTAGGCGATAACTGTTTTATCGGCTTTCGCTCTACGGTGTTCAATGCCAGGGTAGGAAACGGTTGCATTGTAATGATGCACGTACTAATTCAAGATGTAGAGATTCCTGCAGGAAAGTATATACCTTCAGGAGCTGTCATCACCAATCAGCAGCAAGCCGATCGCTTGCCAGATGTTCAAGATTCAGACGTTAAATTTGCTACCCACGTCATCGGAGTTAACGACGCTCTGAGAACTGGTTATCGCTGTGCCGACAACATCGCTTGTCTGGCACCTATTCGCAATGAACTTTCTAAAAATTCGGACATGACTCCAATCACTTATTCTACCCATGGGACCACTCAATTGAGCAATTCGCTAGTCGATAGCGTCCGCAACCTGCTAGCTCAAGGATACAGCGTCGGAGCAGAACACGCTGATGCTCGTCGCTTCCGCACCGGTTCTTGGCGTAGTTGCGGACCCATCTCGTCCACCCGCGAATCTGAAGTCATCAATGCTTTGTCGGCTTGTATGAGCGAACATCAAGGGGAATACGTCCGCTTGATCGGCATTGATACCAAAGCCAAGCGTCGCGTACTTGAAGAAATTGTCCAAAGACCGGGTGACAATGGCTCTAACGGTTCTAATGGCGCGACAACTCGCCAATCTAATGGCAAAGTTGCTCAACCTGCTCACCAGAATGGCGCTGCTGCGTCCAATGGTCAATTGAGTGGGGATTTGGCTGGGACTATTCGCAGCTTGCTAGCTCAAGGCTACAAGGTGGGGACTGAACACGCTGATGCTCGTCGCTTCCGCACCAGTTCTTGGCAAAGTGGGGCTTCTGTGCAAGCACGGAACGAATCTGAGGCGATCGCCGCTTTGCAAGCTGTGATGCAACAGTACCCAGGAGAATACGTCCGCTTAATCGGCATCGATCCCAAAGCTAAGCGCCGCGTAGTAGAAGAAATTATTCAGCGCCCAGATGGTCCCGTTGCTCAATCTGCTCAACCAGCAGGGACTGCATCATACAAAGCAAATTCGACTGCAACAGGCAGCGCACTGTTGAGCGCCAAGACGATCGAGCAAATCCGCAATCTGCTCTCCCAAGGATACAAAATTGGTACGGAACACGCCGACCCGCGCCGCTTCCGCACAGGTTCTTGGAACAGTTGCTCGCCGATCGCCTCCAATCGCGAATCGGAAGTGATTTCTGCCCTGGAAAGCTGTCTGAAAGAACATACAGGCGATTACGTCCGCTTGCTAGGAATTGATTCCAAGGCTAAGCGCCGGGTGTTGGAAGAGATTATTCAGCGTCCTTAATTGGCTGGTAATTAGCATTTTTTTCCCGTTAGTTGCTGTCTAAGCTAACGGGATAACCGCCAGGAAATTGAAGTAAAACTTGAAAGAGTTAGAAGGATAGAGCAATAATTATTGCTCTAAATTAGGCATTCTATCTATCAATAATACAATCAAAAATATCCTTGTTAATAAACCTAAAATCCTACATCTAAAATGGTTAAGTTGAATGTATTTACCGCCACTGCAATTAAGTAGCAACTCTCAAGTTTATATCAGTGGCAATGTGGTTGTTGATGAGGGTGCCGCGATCGCCCCAGGAGTGATTCTTCAAGCAGATCCAGATAGCCGGATCTCGATCGCCGCCGGTACCTGTATCGGTATGGGAGTAATTCTTCACGCCCGTCAAGGTACTCTAGAAATCGGAGCGGGTGCGATTCTCGGCGCAGGGGTGCTAGTAGTAGGTTCGGGTGCGATCGGAGCAAATGCCTGTATCGGTGCGGGGACTACGCTGATTAATCCTTGTATTGACCAAATGCAAATTTTGCCCGCAGGTTCTTTGGTGGGAGATGATAGCCGGCAAATCAACCCAGAACCAAAACCACAACCAGAACCAGAAACCTCGCCAGTGGAACCACCAGTGGAACCAACAGTGGAACCACCAGTGGAACCACCAGTGACACCACCAGAAGTTGCTCCAACAAATCCTCTGACGCCACCGGAGACGGCTGCATCCCCCCCATCAACGCCCACAGAGCAACCTCCTCAACCCGGAGAAATACCAACCATTTTGTACGGACAAGCTCACATCAATCGGCTGCTGGGAACGCTGTTTCCGCACCGCCAAGCTTTCAATCGATCGGAGGAAAACGGTAAAACTTTTTCTGGCGGTTCCGAGTAGTCGTTTTTTCGGCAAAAAGCAGCTATGCTGAAAGCAGAAAGATGAAATATAAATAGGTAATATTATATTATTATTGGTCGCCCCGCAATTTTTAATGCCTTGTACCAGAAATATGTGTCTTGTAGCTCATGCAATCTGTCCGATCGTCTGACACACTAAAAACTATAAACAAATTTCTATTTTGGGAAGTTTCTAAGGGTAATAGAAGATGAACGGACACACAAATAATCATAGTAACGAATCGCAATCTCAGCGCCAGGAATACTTCAAAGACACAGCTTTGGGTTTGGTATCGACCAAAAGTTTTCCGGCAATTGTTGGGACTGCTGATATGATGCTGAAGTCGGCAGGAGTGATTTTAGTAGGATATGAAAAAATCGGTTCAGGTCACTGTACGGCGATCGTCCGGGGTAGAATTTCTGATGTTCGTTTGGCTGTAGAAGCCGGAGCACAAACAGCAGAACAGTTTGGTCAATTTGTTTCTAAATTAGTCATTGCTAGACCTTTGGCTAATTTGGAAGTAGTTTTACCCATCGGTTTTCGCCTGACTCAACTATCTGAAAGTGGCAGTTATTCTCGTTTGAGCACTCAAGCAGTTGGTTTGCTCGAAACACGAGGATTTCCAGCAATGGTAGGAGCTTGCGATGCTATGCTCAAATCCGCAGACGTGCACTTAGCAGCTTATGAAAAAATTGGCGCTGGTTTGTGCACGGCAATTATTCGCGGTGCGGTGGCCGATGTGGCTGTGGCTGTCGAAGCTGGAATGTATGAAGCTGAGCGCATTGGCGAGTTGAATGCGGTGATGGTAATTCCGAGGCCTTTGGAAGATTTGGAACAAACTTTGCCTCTAGCTAGTTGTTGGATTGAGCAGCGTCAGCCTGTAATGATGCCGATCTCGGTTAAGCAAAAGGAACAAGAATTAATTCAGCTTCCAGATTTGGAGAAGTTGACAGTTTCTGTGGAAGAGGAAGTGAATCGGTAGTTGGGTAATTGGTAATGGGTAATTGGTAATCGGGAATTGTTCATGGGGAATTGCCAATTTGACCATAAACTTGCGGAAAATACTTACAAAAGATTATCAATTAATGTATCAAATTTCATTTTGGGAAGTGCGTACAATAATCAGACCCAGTTGCTGATTTAAGTTGAATTGGGCGATCGAGCCATAGTTATTCAAGAATCAGACACAAAACAGCAACTCAAAGGAAATTTTTGAGTTGAACTTGGTATTGTAAATAATCGAACTTGGTAAGTCAGTTGAGCCTGGGTTACAGATCTCTCCCGAAGATCGCAAAGCTGTTAAAATCAACCTAAAATCCTGTTTCCTGTAGATAGCTTAGAATAAATTTCTGGGTAATCTAATCACAGGTGGGAAAAAAATAAATATTCAACGGTTGTCCAACTAAAAACTGAATCCTTACGAATCAACTGCTCGGCAAAACCTACCCAGAGTTAGACATTTACTGATAACTCTACCGAGCGTGCAGACTCAGCTATTTCGGTAGCTACGATTTTTGAGTCATAACACCAACAAATGAACGCCAGTTTGTTGCTCTGTTGATTGTCATTAAGCCACGGATTAACGGTTTATAAATCCGCGTGTGGCATTCACTCACAAGCTCTTAAATCATTGTCGAGGCAAACATTACTGAGAAATCAGGCTGACAGAATATGTCAAACTATGTCTTTCTAATTGACAGCAACCAAACACCGCTAAATCCAGTACATCCAAAACAAGCTAGAAAGTTGTTGGATGCAGGCACCGCAGCAGTGTTTCGGCGATATCCGTTCACTTTAAGACTCAAACGAGTTATTGACAATCCCAACGTTTATCCTCTGACACTTAAAATTGACCCAGGCTCAAAGTTTACTGGTATTGCGCTAGTAACCAACCAAGGGAATGTCATTTGGGGGATGGAATTGCAACATAGAGGTAAACAAATCAAAAACGCGCTCTTAGCACGTAAAGCAGTGCGTAGAGGACGGAGGAATCGTAATACTCGTTATCGTCAAGCTCGATTCCTGAACCGCAAGCGTCCAAATGGTTGGCTAGCACCATCTTTGAAGCATCGCGTCTTGACAACCCAAACCTGGGTCAAACGAATTCAAAAGTTTGCTTCAATTAGTTCAATTGTTCAAGAACTGGTTAAGTTCGACACCCAGGCAGTCCAGAATCCAGAAATCTCTGGGATTGAATACCGTGCCGGAACTTTGAAAGGTTACGAATGTCGCGAATACTTATTGGAGAAATGGAATCGTCAATGCGCTTACTGTGGTGTCAAGGATGTTCCGCTTGAAATTGAACATATCGAACCAAAGTCCAAAGGTGGTTCAGACCGTATATCCAATCTGTGCTTGGCTTGTCACAAGTGCAATCAATGCAAGGGAAATAAAGATATCAAAGACTTTCTAAAAGGTAAGTCAGAGCTGTTGAACCGCGTTTTGAAACAAGCCAAAACTTCCTTAAAGGATGCGGCATCAGTTAACTCAACTCGGTGGGCATTGTTCAATACTTTGAAGTCTTTTGGATTGCCTGTTAGCACTGGAACAGGCGGTCAAACAAAGTTCAATCGGATGCGATTTGACTTACCAAAAGCTCATTGGATTGATGCTGCCTGCGTCGGCTCCGTTGAAACTATAAAACTTGTTACTACCAAGATTATCAAAGTAAAAGCAACAGGTTTTGGTGGTCGGCAGCGATGTCAAACAAACAAGTTTGGCTATCCGCAAAAACATCGCCCGTTGCGTCCAATTCAGGGATTCTGTACGGGCGATATAGTTCGCGCTGATGTTCCAAAAGGCAAGTACAAAGGTACTTTTACCGCACGAGTCTGCCCAATGTCACATGGTTACGGAGAATTGGTTATTGACAAAAAACGGAGGTCTATCAAGTTGGACTACTTAACATCCATTCATCAAAAGGACGGATACGACTACCCTTAATACCTACCCAAACAGTAAGTAATATACACATATGTCTAACAATTATGTTACAGTTTCTTACCCCCAGAATCAAGCAATCTTACAAGTTTCACTTATGAACGTTAAGCAATTTTACAAACGCGGTTTACAAAACGCCAAAAAAGGAAACTACTTCGAGGCGATCGACGAATTCGATCGCATACTGCAACTCAACCCAGCCGATGCCAAAGCCTATAACAATCGCGGCTTAGTCTACTATTACATGAAAGATTACCAAAAAGCAATAGCAGACCTGAGCCAAGCACTCGATCTCAATCCTAATTTATTCGAGGCATACCTCAATCGAGGCAATGCTTGGAGACATCTTGGAGAACACGAAAAAGCTATTGACGACCTCAACTGCGCTCTGGTAAGTAATCCTGACAGCCATGCTATCTACAACAACCGCGGACTTGTACTTGCTAATTTAGGACATTACGAAGAAGCAATTCAAGACTACGATCGAGCTATATCCATCAATTCCCAAAATTATAAAACCTATTACAACCGGGGACGCGCTTACTACCTGTTGGGAAACAAGGAGGCCGCAACGGATAATTTTAACGAAACCCTACGGCGGAATCCTAAATATATCAAAGCCTACATAAATCGCGGTCTTTCTTATCACCAATTAGGAGATAATACTCAGGCGATCGCCGATTACAACACTGCACTGGGTATAGATCCACAAAATGTCTATGCCTATTATAACCGAGGTTGCGTCCGCTACAAGCTAAAACAAATGAAACTTGCCATTGAAGACTTTGACAAAGCAGTAGAAATCGATCCAAACTATGTCAAAGCATATCTCAACCGGGGTTTAGCTCTGTATAAACTGGGAGATATTACGACAGCAAACAAGGATTTTTATCATGTAATGTGCATTAATGCTGAAGCTTATTCATACTATCAAGCACAGCGTTGTACCCCAGATATTAATTCCTACTTCAAGGAAGCGCCACAAATGGAACTGAATAATGCTGTGGAATACTACAACACAACATTAAACAATACAATGTCAACTTCATTCAGTTCCGCAGCCTTAAACTCAGTCTGGAATCAAGAAGATTTGGACAAAAGAGATTCTATTATCTGCGAAGGTGAATTTATGAATGATTGATTTAGTTATTAGTTATTAGTCATTGACGGTGCCGGCTCAGCTTCATCAAAGGGTCCTATCGTTGATCGTTGCATGGTCATGATTTAACCACAGAGAACACAGAGAACACAGAGAGAAATTAATAATTACGATGAAGAGAGGAATTGATATCATTAGTTGATATGTAGATTGGGTCGAGATCGCCAAACCCAACCTACTTTTAAATTCCTGACTACGAACCGAACTAAATACTGCTCATTACTTCACGAGCAGCGGCCAAAGTGCGATCGATATCTTCGTCTGTGTGAGCCAAAGAAGTAAATCCAGCCTCAAACTGCGAAGGAGCTAGATAAATTCCGTGTTCCAACATTCCCCGGTGAAAACGGCCGAACTTTGCCACATCAGACTTTTTGGCATCATCGTAATTATGAACTGGGCCTGCTGCAAAAAACAAGCCAAACATCCCGCTAATTTGTCCGCCACAAGCAGCGTGTCCGGTTTCTTTAGCAATTTGCAACAAGCCGTTAGATAATTTTTTTGTAATCTTATCTAATTGTTCGTAAGTACCAGGTTTTTGCAGCAATTCCAAAGTTTTAATCCCAGCAGTCATCGCCAAAGGATTTCCAGAAAGTGTGCCGGCTTGATACATCGGCCCAGCAGGAGCAACCATCCCCATAATATCCCGTCTGCCACCGTAAGCTCCGACTGGCAAACCACCACCGATAACTTTACCCAGAGTTGTCAAATCCGGGGTGATACCGAATTTTTGCTGAGCGCCACCGTAGGCGATGCGGAAACCGGTCATTACCTCGTCAAACACTAACAAAGCACCGTTCTCTTTGGTAATTTCCCGTAAACCTTCGAGAAAACCTGCATCCGGTACGATAAATCCGGCATTCCCCACAACTGGCTCTAGAATTACGCCTGCTATTTCGCCGGGGTTTTCGGCAAATAAAGCTTTGACTGCTTCCAAGTCGTTGTAGGGAGCGTTGAGGGTGTTTGCGGTAACAGATTTAGGTACGCCAGGGGAGTCGGGAAGGCCGAGGGTGGCGACGCCGGAACCAGCTTTTACGAGGAACATATCGGCGTGCCCGTGGTAGCAGCCTTCAAATTTAATCAGTTTGTCGCGCCCGGTGAAGGCTCGCATGAGGCGCAAAACGGCCATGCAGGCTTCGGTACCGGAATTGACAAATCGCACCATTTCAATGCTGGGAACGGCATCGATGACCATTTCAGCAAGCACGTTTTCCAGGAGGGAGGGTGCTCCGAAACTGGTACCTTTTTCCAGGGATTCGTGAAGGGCTTTGATGACTTCGGGGTGGGCGTGGCCGCAGATGGCGGGGCCCCAAGTACCTACATAGTCAATGTATTGGTTTTGATCGACATCCCAAATGTAGGCTCCGTTGACGCGATCGAATACAATAGGTTGTCCGCCTACGGATTTGAAGGCCCTCACCGGGGAACTGACGCCACCGGGCATCAATTTTTGCGCTGCGGCGAATATTTCTTCTGATTTGGTTGTTTTCAAGGTTGTGGAAACCAATGTTTTCTCCTTAGTTAACGTCTGTTGTTGGTAGAATAATTTTATAGCCAGTTCAGCATAAAGGTTAGGTCGATGCCAGGAAACTATGCTTGTAGATTTTAGAGTAGAAACAACTTTGTAGCAATACTAGCTTGGGTTTTTCAGCCTTGGTCGCACTAGCACCGTGAAGCGAAGCTATCCCGTAGGGAATCGCCCTCAAGTGTAATAATTTGTAAAATAGTTCTTGACAATTTACCCATAACTAGGTAAAACTCCTCTTTTCTCTAACTCTGCGCGCTCTGCGCTCTCTGCGGTTAATAAAAAGAAATATCCGACAAGAAAGCGTAAATGTATATTAAATAGTTGAAATAAAATTATGTCTGTTAGTGATTTGTCTAGTTTAAGCCGATCCATCCCAATTGAAAAGATCCGTTACGACGATCGAGGTTTAGTACCAGCCATCGTCCAAGATTACTTAGATGGTACGGTGTTGATGATGGCATGGATGAATCGCGAGTCTCTGCAAAAAACCCTCGAAACCGGTCAAACTTGGTTCTGGAGTCGATCGCGTTCCGAATTGTGGCCAAAAGGCGCGACTTCGGGACACGTTCAAAATGTCAAAGGGCTGCGTTATGACTGCGATAGCGATGCGTTGCTAGTCACAGTCGAACAAGTCGGAGATATTGCTTGTCACACGGGAGAAAGAAGTTGCTTTCACCAAGTTGATGGGCAAATTGTAGCGCCTCCGGGAGATATGTTATCTCAATTATTTGAGGTAATTTGCGATCGGCGCGACAACCCTAACGAAACTTCTTATACTTGTAAATTGTTCGCCGGCGGTGACAATAAGATTCTCAAAAAGATTGGCGAAGAATCGGCGGAAGTCGTGATGGCTTGCAAAGATGATGACAAAGATGGAATCGCTGGGGAAGTTGCCGATTTATTTTATCACGCTTTGGTGGCGATCGCTCACCATCAAGTAGATTTGAGAGATGTTTATCGCAAATTGGGCGATCGCAGAAAATAAGTTAAGTAGAAAGAAGAAGGAAGAAGGAAGAACCGCATCTTCTTCTTTCTCTTCTTTTTCTTCCTTCGCGTCCTAGCGCGATCGCGCCACTCCGCGTAACGCGTTTTCGTGCGATTTTGGAATAAAAGAGCGGTAAAGGAATTTCCACAAAAATTTGAAACCCTTATTTAGTAAGCATTTTAAGCTCTTTTCAGTCGATGTGACAGTTGAGGGTGCCGAATGTGAGTTGAAAAATTCCCCGCCGACGATCACTAGCTGCGGAATGTGGGATAAAGTTAACTTACCTCTGGTGAGAACGAGTTGGTAAGGCTTACTTAGCTTGATCTAGCCTTTCTCAGTAACATGAGGTACGCATAGGGCATAGGGCATAGGGCATAGGGCATAGGGGCCAAAAGCATACCTCACTTGCTTGAGAACCGCTATACCTAGGAAATAACTGCCAAAATCTAACCCTTAACCAGAATTGAATACCTTAAACTAAGAGAATCATCATGTTTTCTGAAGAAAATCTCCTACAAACCATCAAAAAGTCTTACTCTGTTTTACAAGCCAGCCTGGATAAAGGTTGGCAAGAATTTAAAGACAGCGATGATTTTTTAATCGTTGAGCAGTTCAATCAGCAAATTGATTGGTGGTATAATAGCAAATACTTCGGAGTTATTCCTAATCCAGGTCATTGGTATAGCTCTCAGCTAGCTGCTAAATATTTTCTCAGAGAAGTCGGGAAATTAGGAATTTATTTCGACGCTATATATCCTGGGGATTTTTCTCAATCGATAGAGGGTGAGAGAGAAGATGGATTAGATGTTAGAAGATTTCAACTAACAGCTTTTCATCAAACTCAACCGATTTGTATTTTTCAGTTGGATTTTATCCATGACCACGGAAAGTTTTATTTTATTTACCCGCCACAATTGTCTATTTTTGAATTGGAGGCAATTGAACGTAAAGAATTCTTATCAGGTGTAACAGAACTCAAAAAATCAGCGAAAAACGAACAAGTGTCACTTTTAGCTTGAGTTCGATTTCCCCTTTCCTCTGCTCCCCCTGCTCCTTCAGCATCGTTATTCTTAGAGCGGGGGGGTAACATCTTTTCATCACTTACACGGTATAAAAATGATTGGATCGGACAAGACAAAAACTACTTTTGATAGCGTCACCCAGTTTGTTGAAGATCTAACAAACCAAGGTTTTGAGTACATCCGTTTCGAGTTACCGGATTTACACGGAGTCGCTCGCTCAAAAGTTGTGCCAATTGACAAAGTAGAAAGCTTTGCTCGTAAGGGTCTTAACTTTTATGGTGGTTGTTTTGCTTTAGATACTGCTTCAATGGTTGTACCCGGTTCTGGCTATCACGAAGAGTGGAATTACCGTGACTTATTATTAGTCCCAGACCTTGATACCCTAACACCAGTACCTTGGATGGAAAAAACAGCTAAGGTCATTTGCGATCTCATGCGGAGTCCGACAGAACCGCTGGAAATTTCACCCCGTTATATCCTCAAGCAGTTACTCGCAGAAGCGGCGCAGCTTGGGTTCGATGTCATGATGGGGCATGAGTTTGAGTTCTATCTTCTCAATCCTGAAACAAAGGAACTACTTTTTGATGGGCTACACGTTTTTAATAACACCCGCAACAACTACATTCCTGAAATTAGTCAGTTAATAAATTATCTGCGTGCTTCTGGGATAGATGTGATTAACTATCACTGCGAACACTGTCCTTCCCAATTCGAGATCAATTATGGAGCAAGTATAGGGATTCGTGCTGCTGACAAAGCTTTTACCTTCAAGAATGCAGTCAAAGAGATTACTTATCGGCTTGGTCAACACGCCACCTTCATGTCTAAACCCTTTATCGATCGAGCAGGTTGCTGTTGTCATTTTCATATCAGCCTCATTGACCGCAACACTGGAAACAATGCCTTTGTTGACAAGGATGACAAATATGGTTTATCTGCCACAGCTCAAGCCTTCATTCAAGGAATTTTAGATCATGCAGAGGCGATGATGCCATTAATAAGTCCTACACCTAATTGTTATCGTCGCCTCAAACCTCAGACCTTTGCTCCCTCCAATATCAGTTGGGGTATTGAAGATCGTACAGCAATGGTGCGAGTGAAAGTAGCCGATCAAGAATCAACCCATATCGAAATGCGAGCCGGTTCTGGTCTTAGTAATCCTTACTTAACTGCAGCAGCGACTCTAGCAGCAGGTTTGCTCGGTATTAAACAACAGCGTCAACTACAGCCCTCAGTAGAAGGGCCCTGTGAGGACAACCCAGATTTGCCGAAGTTACCTCAAACCCTTGAGGCAGCTTTATCTGGACTAGCTGCTGATGTGGAGATGCAAAATATGCTCTCTCCAGAGTTTGTCCGCCTCTTTACTACGGTCAAACGTTATGAACTGGCTCGTTTTCACGATCACCTGACGGAGTGGGAGCGTCAAGAATATTTGGAGATATACTGAACTCAACCGCTTCTTTCCCCATTCCCTCTGCAACGGTGCAGCCAACATTTTGAGAAAAGGTACCACAAGGTTAGATATTGATCTAACTAGAGTGTGTAGGGCTGTTTTAACTCAGGCAAAGCGGTATGGTTTGGATTGTCTATCTAAGTCTGATCGTAAACCTTGTGGAGCCTGGTTTCAACCCGCGTAACAACCAGTATTGAGAATCCACGCGGTTTCAACCCGTGGATAACTCAAGCCGAAGGCATCCCCATGATTAAATATGAGAAAATATGTCTACTCCTAAACTACCTGACGGTCCTCAAACTCACCCTTTGCTACAGACCTTCCAATGGCTGACTAAGCCCTTAGAATACATGGAAGCTTGTGCTCAACGCTATGGTGATATTTTCACTCTCAGGCTTGGTCCAACTTTTAAGCCACAAGTGGTTATAAGTAACCCGCAGGCTATTGAGCAGATTTTTACCAGCGATCCAAAACAGTTGGACTCTGGTGCATCAGCAGGTTTTAGCTCCGCTTTCTTTGGCCCACAATCAATGCTAGCGTTGGAAGGCAAGCCTCACCAGCGACAACGAAAGTTGTTGACACCCCCCTTTCATGGAGAAAGAATGCTAGCTTACGGTGATATCATCCGCGATATTACCAAGCAAGTGGCGAGTCAGTGGCCGGTTGGCAAACCTTTTTCTGTCCTGCCTTCTATGCAAGCAATCTCCTTCCAAGTTATTTCAAAAGCTGTCTTTAGTCTGGAGGAAGGGCCACGTTACGAAAAGCTCAAAGAACTTTTCATTGCCATCCTCAATCCCAAGAGACCTTTATTGAGAGTTGTTCTGCTTCTTTTCCCATTACTCCGAACGGCTTTAGGTCCGTGGAGTCCTTGGAAAAAGTTCATGGGCCAAATACAGGAAATAGATGAACTCATCTATGCCGAGATTGGGGAACGCAAAGAGCAACCAAACGATCGCCCTCGGAGTGATATTCTCTCTTTGATGATGTCGGCTCGCGATGAGCAGGGGCAGCCGATGACGGATGCAGAATTACGCGATCAGGTGATCACGCTATTGGTGGCTGGGTACGAAGCCCCTACAACTGCTTTATATTGGGCATTCTATTGGATTCACCATCTGCCAGAAGTACACGAAAAATTACTGCAAGAACTCGATAGCTTGGGTGAAAACCCAGATCCGAATACTATTTTTCGTTTGCCCTATTTAAATGCTGTTTGTTGTGAAACACTGCGCCTTTACCCACCGGCAATCTTGATATTTACGCGAGTGGTGAAATCACCCCTAGAAATTGGGGGCTATCAGTTTGAACCCGGTACTCTTCTGCTTCCCTGTGTTTATCTAACTCATCATCGCCAAGATTTATATCCCAATCCAAAGCAGTTTAAACCAGAGCGTTTTCTGGAACGTCAATTTGCTCCTTATGAGTATTTCCCATTTGGAGGCGGTAATCGTCGCTGTATTGGTATGGCATTTTACTTATTTGAAATGAAACTGGCTTTGGCAACAGTTTTGTCGCACTTTCAGATGAAATTAGTTGATAGCAAACCAGTCCAGCCAGTCATTAGAGGACTTCTATTAGGACCAGAAGTAGGACCTGGGGATGTGCGGATGGTGGTGACGGGGAGACGGTCTCAAAATCAGCTTGTTTCGGAGACCACATGAATTCCAGCTTCTTCCACCCTTCGCTTAATTCATAGTTATTAATAAAGCAAACAAATGATTCCACAAACAGATTGCAGCCAAGATGATTTTAGTCAGGAAAATCAGAGTTTAAATAATTTGCTCTTAACTTACAGTCAATACCTTCTTCCCAAGGCTGGGTTAGGAAATAATTTTTTGGAAGCAATTGAGCAGTTATTTACGGGCTTAAAATCTTTACGCTCTGATACAAATTTGACAGCGATAATAACGCCAGAAATCAAATCTGAGTTATGCCATAATCAAATTCCTACAAAAGGTTGGTCAATTGAAGAAGTTATTCAACATATCATTCTCAAGTATTTAGGAAATGTACCCAATTACTCAGGAGGTTATGCTCCTTTAAATATCGTTCCACCGTCTCTAACACCAGCAATTCTTGCCAAAATTGCTTGTGCTATTATTAATCCGAATCTGGCTAATGAAACCTATGCTGGAAAAACCATTGAAGCTGAACAGCTAGCTATCTCACATATTGCTGAAATTGTCGGTTTTGATCCGAAATTAGCAGGAGGATATTTTACATCAGGAGGAGCTGCAAGTAATTATTGGGCAGTTCGATTTGCCCTTGAAAAGATGTTCCCTGGTTTTGGAAAAAAAGGCTTCAAGGCTTTTTTTGATAAAGAGCCTGTCATTATACAATCAGTTCTTGGTCATTATACTAATATCAACGCGGCTCGATTACTTGGTATCGGAACTGAAAATGTGATATCTGTTCCGGTCACACCCAATTTTCAGATATCCTTAGAAGCTTTACAATCTCAGATGGAAGAAGTTATACAACAAGGGAAGCAGATTGTGTGTCTATATTTAGTTGCTGGATATACCGATTCCTTTGGCGTAGATGATATTAAAAGCGTTTCTGAAATTTGTGAAACAGTTTGCCAAAAATATCACATTCCCAAACCCCACCTTCATGTAGATGCTGTTGTCGGGTGGATTTATGGTATATTTACCAACTATCAAATTGCCAACAATCCATTGGGATTTAATCTGGACACGCTTAACTCTATCCAGAAATTAAATAACCTCTACTCGAATTTATGTTATGCCGATTCTATTACAGTTGCTCCCCATAAACACGGTTTGACATCTTATATTTCTAGTGCCTTAATCTTTAAGAATAAACAAGATTTGCTACTTCTTCAAAAAGACCAGGAAGAAACACCCTATTTTACTGGGGATAGTTTTTCCTCATTTCCAGGGGCTTATACACCCGAATCCTCCCGTCCAGGAGATGGGCCTTTAATGATTTTGGCTAATCTGTATGCTTTGGGTTATGAAGGATATCAAGCTATGATTGGTTATGCTATCCAACAAAGCAATATTTTGAAATCGAAACTACAATCTAGTTTCAATAGCTCTGTTGAAGTTTTAAATCAAAATATACCTGGAACCAGTACGGTTTGGCGATTTTATCCCACCGGAATTGAAGCACAAGCAGCATACAAAAGAGAGTTATTTGGGACGAGTGAAGCCGATCGAATTTTTACTCAAAAAATGAATGATTATAATTACAATCTTTTTGGAAAAAGCAAAGTTATAAGGAGTGACAAGACACCGATTTTAGGCTACTCTAATCAAGTGATTGTCGGTCAATCAGGAACACCAATTAGTGGATGGAAATGTATACTGATTAATCCTTTTGTAGACATTGCCTCAGTAATTGACCACTTGATAGAAATTCTAAATCAATAGGGGTTTGAAATTAAACCGAGATTCAGCGAGCAACGAATCACACTTTTTTAACCCGTTAAACTCACGTCAGGATTAATTCATGAACATCACGATACCAAAAGAGTACGACTTCCTTTCTCGCTTCTTTAGACTTGCTTTCATCAATGTCCTTTCCAATATCACCGAGCCTCTAGTTGGGACAATCAGCATCGCGTTCTTGGGTCATTTCACTCAAATTGAGGATCTCGCAGGGGTTACTCTGTCTACAATGCTATTTAACCATCTGTATTTCATTGTCAACTGTTTACGTATGGGAACCACTGGCGTGACGGCACAAGCAGTGGGACGGGATGACACTGAACAGATGCTACTGGTGGGACTGCGGAATGGTTTAATTGGATTGGGTATAGCTGGACTAATTCTATTGTTGCAATATCCTTTGCAACAGTTGTGGTTTGGCATCATCAGTGCGGCTCCAGAGGTTAAGGCATCAGGGATTGACTATTTCAACGCCCGCATTTGGGGAGCACCTGCGGTTGTGATGAATTTTGTTCTGATTGGGTGGTTTCTCGGACGGGAGATGAGTAGCTGTGTGTTGCTCATGTCGGTGGTGGGCAATGGGGCTAATATTTTATTTGACTACCTGTTTATTGTCCGATGGGATTTGGCTAGCAAGGGGGCGGGACTCTCTCAAGCGATTAGCCCCTATCTCATGTTAGTGGTCGGCATCATTTTGGCGAGTTTTCAAATAAACTGGAAGGAAGCTCTAAGTGTAGCCAGAAAGGTTTGGGATGTCAGCGCATTTAAAGCAGCTTTTACCCTTAATGGCAATATCTTCATTAGGTCTGTGGCTACTATGTTAGTCGCAACCATTTTTACGGTTCTAGGTTCTGGAATGGGGACAACTATCCTGGCAGAAAATGCCTTACTCTTACAAGTAGTATTGCTTGGCATCTACTGTTTTGAAGCAATAGGATTTGCAACTGAGACTTTGAGCGGAAACTTTAAAGGACAACAAGCGATTGAAAAGTTATTCCCCTTATTGCAGGTGACGGTAGGAAGAAGTTTAGAAGTAGGAATCAGTTGTGCCCTGGTGTGTTTCCTGTTTCCCCAAACCGTCTTTGGGCTATTAACTAATTACGAAGAAGTGACTTCGCTTCTGACCAGTTATGTTCCTTGGCTATTCCCCGTGCTGGGATTTAGTTCAGTGTATCTGATACTAGATGGATACTTTGCTGGTTTAGCTTTAGGGCAAGTCTTACGCAATGCTTCTTTGATCTCAGTAATATTTGGATTTGTGCCTGTATCAGTTGTTGCATGGTATTATCAGAACAACCATATCTTATGGTTGGCTGTGTCAGTGTGGGCAGCAACAAGAATGGTGATGCTTGCAGTGCAGGTGCCTGGGACATTAAAGGATCTGAGTCATACTCAGGAACCGTTTGATCTGTCATCTGGCAATGAGGCTCAATCAACTTCGCAAATTCTGCCTTAGAGTTGCCAAAAACTCATAGGTTTAATGTAGAGCGAGCGAGCGCTTGTCGAGTATTGGCAGGAAAACCTAGACATTCTTCCAAAAGTTGAGTCAATTCAACGGGCGATCGTAGTCAAAATGCTACTATAAATTTGTCATACCCTAATTCAGCAACGCCTTTTTAACCTGCGATCGACAATCTGCAAAATTAAGATAGCCACACTCACACTTAAAGCCAAACCCAACCAAAAATTATTCGCTGCAAATTGCCCTCGATCCAGAGCCCAACCGCCCAAAGGCGGCCCGATTAAATAGCCGATCGCCCAACACTGAGAATTAATTGACAAATACACGCCCCGCAAAGACTCTGGGGCTAATTCCACCACCAAACCAGAGGCAAAAGGAGTGTAAGCAACCGTTGCAACTGACAAGAAAAACAAGCCGATAACAGCTAAAAATAGATTGCCAGTTGCAGCCATTCCCGTCAAGCCGATCGCAATAAATCCAATGCCCCAAAGCAAAGCAGAAATCATCAAAGCTCGCGGACAAGAAAACCGCCTCAAAGCCCTAGCAACGGGCATTTGCAGCGCCACAGTCAAAAAAGTGCTAAAAGCAAACAAAATAGTGATTGTAGCTGTTGAGAAGCCTTTCCCCGACGCATCCACCGAGACAAAATTGGTAAAGTAGAGCGGCATCGTGGTTTGGATTTGGGCAATATATAAAGTAAACATCGTGTTGACAACAGCATAGATCAGCAAAGTGCGATCGCTCAACGCCACCATCCAGCCATTTTGCTTCCCTTTTTTTCCTGTCTCTACGGAAGTAGATGGTTTATAGGTTTCAGAAATCGCCGCCCAAACTACCGCAAAAAATATCAAAAACGAGATACCATCAATTATAAAGAGCGATCGATAATTCCCCGTTAGCGCAATCAAAAAACCGCCTAAAATAATCCCCACCTGCAAACCCAAATTATCCGCCAGTCGCGTCAAAGCAAAAGCCTCTTGGCGATGTTCCCCATCAGCCAAATCCGCCACCATACTTTCGGTTGCAGGCCAATATAACCCAACACCAAAACCCATTAGTAAATTCGCCACAACTAAGCTGGGAAAATCCTTAGCAGCGGCCAACAGGAAAGAAGCCACAGCCGAAATAATTGCTGAAAGTAATAAAGTTCGTCGCCGTCCCATTTTTGGGGAATCAGAAAAAGAACCGCCCAAAATTCGACCAAATATCCCCGAAATAGAACCACTTCCCAAACCAATCCCCACCGCAGTAGCAGATAAACCAACTTGAGAGACAAAAAATATCGGCGCGTAAAATAAAGTAAAACCAGTGCCGCTTTGGGAGAGGAATCTGCCAAAAGCCAGAATCCATACTTGAGGGGAAAGACGGGGAAACCAAGATGGTAATTTAGGCACTTTCAATAAAAATTATTACTCAATTACACAAAAGTTAGCATTAAATTAAAAATACTTAACACCATTTGAGAAAAAAACTGGTTAAGCTCTAAAAAGAGGCAGAAAAAATTTTAGAGGATAAGTTTATGACAGCTATTAGTACATCAAGAGTAGAATCTATCAGACCCCGCTGGCAAGCAATTGTGATGGTGGCATTAATTTTCTGGCTAAGTGGTAGCCTGATTATCGATTTAGTAATCATGCCCAGCCTTTACGTCTCTGGAATGATGACATCTCCCGAATTTGCCACGGCCGGAAACTTAATGTTCTGGGGATTTAATCGCGTAGAGTTAATTTGTGCAGCTTTGGCGATGACTGGTTTGATGGTTTTGAGCAATTTATCCACTGGCTTTGGCAAGCAAAGCCGCACAGCAATTATCTTATCTTTGGTACTTCTGGCGATCGCCCTGATTGACACCTACGCTCTGACACCACAAATGAGCGCCTTGGGAATGCAGCTAAATCTGTTCGATTCCGCAGAAGTCCCCACCAGCATGAATCTACTGCACAAAGGCTATTTCGCTTTGGAAGCAGTCAAGTTGGCTGTCGGTGGCACACTGCTTACCTGGTGCTATCAACATCAAGCTTAATCCACAATAGAAATTAGGACACTCCAAAAGCCCATTGGTGTCAACTTAAGGCCAAACCCTGTCACAGACTACTGTTTGACGATTAAGGCCAGATCCCCCCTAACCCCCCTTAAGAAGGGGGGGACAAGAGTCTTCTCAAAGTCCCCCTTCTTAAGGGGGATTTAGGGGGATCTAGACTCAGGTAAAAACCAGATTTCTCAAGGCTTTCAGGCTTAAGTTGACACCTATGGGCAGTGCCGTGTCCTCTTATTCAGACTCTTCCGGCACATCAGCTTTGGGCCACAGCAAACGCAGGCCCATCACAGCAAATCCGATCGCCGCCATCCCCTTTACCCAGTTGGCCGGCAACACCTCAGCCGTACCTTGGCCCACCACAACACCGATAAAACTCGCTAACAACAGCGCCGATGCTGTGCCGAAAAACACAGCCCGTGGCGATTCACAACTGCTACCAAGGGCGATCGCAGCTACCTGACTTTTGTCTCCCAATTCCGACAAAAACACAGTAATAAAACTAATTCCTAAAAGTTGCCAATCCATGTATTTTCACTAAATCTAGTTTAGAATAACAGACAATTAACTAATCACTTCCCACAGCAAGATAGCTGAAATTCCTAGCAAAATCCCTCCGGCTAATCTCTCCAAAGTTCTCGGATCGATCCGACTTGCTAGCCATCTGCCCAGCAACACACCCAACAAACTCGTTGCTACCAAAGCTGAACCAGCACCGGCAAAAACAATCCAAGGATTGTGAGATTCAGCAGTCATTAACAAAACAGCAATTTGGGTTTTGTCTCCAATTTCTGCCAAAAAAATAGTTACAAAAGTAGAAGCAAAAATTGCCCAGTGCTTCTGAGTCAGTCCCTTTGGTTCTGGACATAAATCAGAAGTTGAACTCATGGAACAATCCACAGGTTCGGGAGTGAGTTTGAGAGCAATCTCAGGATTGCTTGTCAGTTTGATTTCTAACTGTGGCGACAAATCGGAATTGGGAGTTGCTGACTCAGAAGCAGACAAATTTGGCGGGACAGAATCAAGTTTCACGGGCAATATTGCTAAAGGTTATTTATTACTTAATTTTGATGTTAACTTTGACTGCCTGCTTTTTAACAAAGCAGGGTCATCTTTTTTTTACAGACTTCAGAAACTAATTTCTGAACTAACTTACTTCCTGGCTAAGTGCCGTAAGTTCGATCGCCCGCATCGCCCAACCCAGGTACAATAAAGCCCTGCTCGTTGACTATTTCGTCGATCGTCGCCGTGTAGATATTCAAAGTCGGATACTCAGCACTCAGCTTATGCAAAGCCGGAGGAGCAGCCACCACAGAAATAATCCGAATCAAGCTCGGATCGACTCCCCGTGAAATCAATTCCTGCATCGTCGCCATAATCGTCCCACCCGTAGCCAGCATCGGCTCGCTAATAATCACCCGCGTTTGGGGGTTAAACTGCGCCGGCAACTTGTTTAAATAACAACTTGCTTCCAGTGTCTCCTCATTCCTTACCATACCGAGGTGGTAAACCGAAGCCAGCGGCACTACCGTCTGAATTCCTTCCAGCAGTGACAGCCCCGCCCGCAAAATCGGCACCACGCATAAGGGAGCTTGCGGATCGATAAACGTCGCCGGACATTCCCCTAACGGGGTTTGCACCGTTGTTTCCACTGTCGGCAACCAATCTCGAATTGCTTCGTAGGCTAGCCACCTTCCCAATTCTGTCATTGCAGAACGAAAAAGTACCGATGGGGTGCCACAGTCGCGGGCGACTGCTAGCCAGTGCTTAATTAATGGATGCGGAGGAACGTAAACGCGGAGTTGCAAGGACATTGGAAAATTTGGGGGATTTTGAAGTTTTTTGCAGTACGGTCGATCGCGCGATCGCTTGCTCCGTCAACTTATCATATCCCTGAAGTGTATACAAGCCGTCCCTTAGAGCCCGTGGAACACTCAATTTTTCTCAACTTATTGAACATTTTTATCAAGAGTATTGACAGGATTTAGCAATAAGGCTATATTGATTTTCAGTGTTCTCCTCTCAAAGGATGTGCAGACGGGGGCAGTCGGCAATGGTAGACTGTTCCCGCATTTTTTTTGAAGCCTTGTATAAGGACGGGGCTTTAAACTCAAATTTCCGCTAATATTATAAAAATATTAAGATTTTTAACCTAATGCCTGCTCCTACCCAATCCCAGTTATTTTCTGCCAACAGCAGCCCGACAGCACAAGAGTTTGACGTGATAGTCATTGGTTCTGGCATTGGCGGACTCGTGACTGCAACCCAGCTAGCAGCCAAGAAAGCTAAAGTTCTCGTCCTCGAAAGTTACCTGATTCCCGGAGGTAGCGCTGGATATTTCGATCGCGAAGGCTACAGATTTGATGTCGGTGCCTCCATGATTTTCGGCTTCGGAGACCGTGGCACCACCAACCTGCTCACCCGCGCCCTAGCAGCAGTCAATGTCAGCCTCGAAACCATTCCCGATCCCATCCAACTTCACTATCACCTACCGGCAGGTCTCGACCTTCAGGTTCCCCAGTCTTATGAGAAATATTTGCAAGAATTAATTGACAGATTCCCCCAAGAAAAGGCAGGGATTACCAAATTTTACGGCGAATGCTGGAAAGTATTCAACTGTCTGAACGCCATGGAATTACTCTCCCTCGAAGAACCGGGATATTTAATGCGAGTCTTTTTCCAAAATCCTTTTGCGTGTTTGGGATTAGTCAAATATCTACCTCAAAATACTGGCGACATAGCAAGGCGCTACATTAAAGACCCAGTGCTGTTGAAATTCATTGATATGGAATGCTACTACTGGTCCGTAGTACCCGCCGACTTGACACCCATGATTAATGCCGGAATGGTATTTTCCGATAGACATTACGGCGGAATTAATTATCCCAAAGGCGGAGTCGGTCAAATCGCCCAAAAATTAGTCGAAGGATTAGAACAGTGTGGCGGGAAAATTCAATACAAAGCTAAAGTCACAAACATTATTACAGAAAAAGGCCACGCTGTCGGAGTCGAGTTGGCAAGCGGCGAAGTTTATCGGGCCAAGCGCATAGTTTCTAATGCAACGCGGTGGGATACTTTTGAGAAATTGCTGTCTCCAGCAGAGATGCCAGCTAGCGAGAAGAAATGGCAACAGCGCTATCAGAAAGCTCCAAGTTTCTTGAGTTTGCACTTGGGAGTGGCAGCAGATGTAATCGCTCCTGGTACTGCTTGTCATCACATTTTGTTAGAAGATTGGGAAAAAATGGAAGCACCGGAGGGAACTGTGTTGGTATCAATTCCTACGCTGTTAGACCCAAGTTTAGCACCAGAGGGCTATCACATTGTTCATGCTTTTACTTCCAGTTGGATAGAAGAGTGGGAAGGGCTTTCGCAGCAGGAATATGAAGATAAAAAAGAAGCCGCAGCAGGCAGAATTATCGATCGCCTAGAGCAGATTTTTCCCGGTTTAGATGCTGGTTTGGATTATATGGAAGTGGGTACAGCCCGATCACACCGTCGTTTTTTGAATAGGGAAGATGGCACCTATGGACCCATTCCGAAACAAAAGTTAATGGGTTTGTTGGGAATGCCGTTTAATCGAACTTCTATGCCCGGTTTGTATTGTGTGGGTGATAGTACCTTTCCGGGACAAGGTTTAAATGCTGTGGCGTTTTCGGGGTTTGCTTGTGCCCATCGTATTGCGGTGGATTTGGGGTTGTAGCCGAGAATTGTGGTAACACAGGTTGCCCGATTCATTTCTCACTCAGGATTTGACGAATCAATTAAAAACCCGATTTCTGAAGAGAAATAGGGTTTTTTAACGGAAATTTGGCGGTTAGGAGTTTATATCAAATCCGGTAGCATCTGAATGATTCAGATCTCTATTCTCTCCCTCTGTGTCCTCTGTGTTCTCTGCGGTTAAATCATTCCGATGCAGCCGGAAACGATATTATCAGTCAATTACTCATCGTAGCTACCACCAACGCCGATTTGGGTATTGTAGATTTGGGCATCAGTGATCGTCATATCTTCCATGGATGCGCCGGATACATCTGCGGTGTTAATGATAGCGGCGGTCAAATTTGCCCGATCGAGGTCTGCATCATTTAAACTAGCATTCGTCATAAAAACTGATGTTAAGTTAGCACCAGTTAAGTTAGCACCAGTTAAGTCAGCGCCTTCGAGGTTCGCCTGAGATAGATTTGCTCCTGCCAAATTGGCTTCTCTCAAATCAGCACCAATTAAATGGGCTTGTCTTAAATCAGCTCCTGACAAGTCGCACTGAAAACACTGCCCAGTCGATAGTAACTGCTCGACATCAGAAGTACGCTCGGCACGAGCAGGGCTTACCAACAGTAGGGGAGTAACTAAGAGAGTAGCAGCTAACAGATTCAGTTTCATAATGTATGTCTCCTGGGACGATTTTAGGTTTATAAGTTTTTTTTGTTTATAGCTACCATTTTACCACAGTGGTTTTTGCAAGTTGCGATCGAGTACACAGCCCGGATGTGACATGGAACCCGATGCGCGATGGGCGATCGCCCTCTAGTCAGTACCGCAATCTTCGCAAAACTTAACACTACAAAACTCAACAATATGAAATTCGATCGGGTGTGAATTTCAGTAGTAACACCTCTAATATTAACGAATGCAAGTAACATTTGCGTCTTTCTACAGATAGATATGAGTGGTGAGGAAAGATGGGATATTAGAGACTTAATGTTTTTGTTAACTTTCACATCCGATCTGGGAATCAACCCTAACAAATTCTGTAAAAACCAATTACAGTTGGTAATAGCAGTATCCTAGGTGCTGTTTCGATATCCCAAAGCCAGTGGTAGGTAAAATTAAACTCATTACCATCCCAACCCGCTCCTTTGGTACATAAAAAAGATACACTCTTAATTTCATAGATATAGCAATCCTAAATCATTTGTGAATTTCTTACTCCCTCTCCTTAATAAGGGGAGGGTTGGGGTGGGGTAAAAAACTATACGACTCATTTAGGACTGCTATATAGCAAGAAACTTCGCCTGCTATCATAGTTGTGCCACCAGCACGAAACTAGCCACAGCTCAACCAAATCTCCCAGGTGAATCTTTAACAACAAATTTTAATTAGTTAAAAGTTACGCACTTACTCCCCGCAACAGGGTTGATTCCTAGATCGAGCGCAGCTAAACCTCTAATATTTAGGCAAAATAGGGTTAATCAGTCTAACTCAACCAAACCTAGCCACCGTCAAACCATCTAGATACTGCTGGGGTAATAACTCGAAACCAGTGCCTTGCTCAAAAATCCTAAATTCCCTGCGATCGCCAAAAATTAAATATGATAAAAAACCATTCCTCCAAATATCTACCAACCTTAGACCAAGTAATTGACCGCAGCCCCTTGACAGTTGCGCCAGATACCCCATTAGCAGAAGTAATTACCCTCATGGGTCAACTACGCGAAAGTTGTCCCCGCGAAACACAAATTCCACCCACAAGTATTTACCACCAACTAACAGAAATTACCAATCCCCTCACACCCGCAGACCCACTCCGAGATACCAGAAGTGGCTGCGTCTTTGTCGTCGCCAAATTGAAAGAAACTTGCTCTTGGGATGCCGATCGCATTTCTCCATTGCAAGGACTATTTACCGAGAGAGACCTGGTAGATTTGATTGCTTCAGGCAAAAACTTAAAAGCTGTCACCATCGCCGAAGTAATGAAACAGCCCATAGCAACTCTGACAAAATCCGAAGCTCAAGACATTTTCAGCGCCCTAATTTTGCTTCGTCAATACAAAATTCAGCATTTACCAATATTAGACAATGACGGTCAACTTTTAGGAGTAATTACCCCCGAAAGCATTCGCCAAGCCATGTTGCAACCGGCAAATATCTTAAAAATGTCCCAAGTCAAAGAAGTAATGACAACTCAAGTCATTCAAGCCCCCGTAACTGCTTCAGTGATGAGTTTAGCGGAGTTGATGGCGCAACACCGTGTTAGCTGCGTCGTCATTACAGAAACAGAATTATCTAGAAATTGGGAATTGCCAATTCCCGTAGGCATCGTCACAGAACGGGATATGGTAGAATTTCAAGCCCTAGAAATAGATTTATCCCAAACGATCGCCCAAACAGTCATGAGTACCCCCTTGTTTAGTCTCAAACCAGAAGACTCCCTGTGGGTAGCTCATCGGGAAATGCAGCAACGCTTAGTCCGCAGGTTGGTTGTCACCGGAGAACAGGGAGAACTTCAGGGCATAGTTACCCAAAGTAGTTTACTCCGAGCACTAGACCCAATGGAAATGTCAGGGGCGATCGATGTGCTCCACGATTCGGTGCAAACACAAACTCACAAATTGCAAAAAGCCATCGCCTCCCTCAGCTTAACCAACGCCCAACTAGAAAGCGAAATCGCCACCCGCATCAAAGCCGAGGCCAGGCTACATCTTTTAGAATCAGCCGTAGTCAACGCTAACGACGCGATCGTGATTATGGATGCCGGACACAGCGATATCTCTGACCCCACCATCATCTACACCAACGAAGCTTTTACCCAAATGACGGGCTATCTACCCACAGAAATCATCGGACAAACGCCCAGTTGCTTGCGTGGCCCAGAAAGCGACCCAGCCCAAGTAGCCAAAATTCGCCGCGCTTTCTCTCGCCGCGAACCTCTGCGCTTGGAATTGATTAACTACCGCAAAGATGGTTCGACTTATTGGGTGGAACTCAACAGCGTACCCATTGCCGAAGCGTCGGGGAAAGTGACACACTGGGTGTCTGTACAGCGCAATATTAGCGATCGCAAGCGGCTGGAACAAGCATTTTTTCAAGAAAAAGAACTCGCTCAAGTTACTTTACAGTCGATCGGCGATGCCGTAATTACCACAGATGCTAGTGGCTACATTTCCACCCTCAACCCCGCCGCTGAAAAAATCACCGGTTGGTCAACCTGCGAAGCCAAAGGTTTGCCCCTAGCAATGGTGCTCAGCATAGTTGACGAAACTACCCGGATGTCGATCGCAAATATCGCTGACATCGCTTTGTCCGAAGGTCAAATTGTAGACAAAGGACAAAACAGCTTGTTAATTGCCCGCAACAACCGCGAATTTGCGATCGACTATTGCGTCGCCCCCATCCACGCCAGCGATAGCGAAATCATCGGTGCCGTCGTGGTGTTCCGAGATGTCACTCAAGTGCGAACTCAAGCGCGACAATTAACTTGGCAAGCAACTCACGACTCCCTGACGCAATTAGTCAACCGCCGCGAATTTGAATACCAGTTAGAATACGCCCTCCACAGGACTCTAGGTTATGGCCAAGAACACGTCATGCTTTACCTAGATCTCGATCGCTTCAAAATAGTCAACGACACCTGCGGCCATATGGCTGGCGATGAATTACTTCGTCAAGTCAGTCAGCTATTTAAAAATAATATCCGCAAAACCGATATTTTAGCCCGTCTCGGTGGCGATGAGTTTGCCGTACTCCTGTACGAATGTTCCGCCGAAAAGGGATTGGAAGTAGCAGAATCCCTCTTAAATTGCATTGAAGGGTTCCGGTTTGGATGGCTAGACAAAACTTTTTCTATTGGTGTCAGTATTGGTTTAGTTGCCATTAATCACAAGACACCATCGGCCTCTGGAATTTTGATCGCCGCCGATATCGCTTGTTATGCTGCTAAAAATAAAGGTCGCCATCGGGTGCAGGTTTATCGATCGGGCGATCGGGAATTGCTCAAGCAGCACGGCGAAACCCAATGGGTAGTGCAAATCAATCAAGCCCTAGAAGATAATCGTTTCTGCTTGTATTCTCAGCCGATCGTACATTTGCTACACCCTCAAACCACAGGAGTTCACTGCGAAATTCTACTCCGTCTCCAGCTTGAAAGCGGCCAGTTAGTCTCGCCAATGGCGTTTATTCCCGCGGCCGAACGATACAATTTAATGAACGCGATCGACCGCTGGGTCCTCCGCACTTTATTTACCAATTTGTCACAAGTTTTTGGTCCAAATTCCTTAGCCCAGAACCAAAGCCCCCACAGCCAGTCCATCGCCACTTTGCCTGCTTGTTGTGCCATGCCCAACTTGCGGTCATCGATGGGTAACTATGCCAGCCTGTATGCTCTTAACCTCTCTGGTGCTAGCATCAACGAAGAACGGTTTATTGAATTTATTTACGAGCAGTTTTCCATCCACCAAATCCCCCCGGAAATCATTTGTTTTGAAATTACAGAGACCGTGGCGATCGCTAATCTCAGCAAAGCAGCTAGCTTAATTTCTAAACTCAAAGGACTGGGATGTCAGTTTGCCTTGGATGACTTTGGTAGCGGGATGTCTTCCTTTGCTTATCTAAAAAGTTTGCCAGTGGATTATATTAAAATTGACGGCAATTTCATTAAAAATATTGTCAACAATGAAGTTGATATTGCGATGGTGGAATCCATCACAAAAATTGCTCATGTGATGGGAATTACCACTATAGCTGAGTATGTGGAAAATGAAGAAATTATGGAAAAACTCAAAGAACTGGGAGTTGATTATGGTCAAGGTTATTTTTTGGGAAGACCTCAACTTTGTAATTTAAAAACTCTAAATTTACAGGAAGTTTTGGAAGAAGTTACTGTAAATTCTTTGGATTTGAAAACTCAGATAGCTTCTTGAAAAGTCCTTGGTCATTAGTCATTAGTTATTGGCGGCATCCGCTCAGATTCATCGAATAATCGAAATACAAGGCGCGCAGCAAATAACCAATAACCAATAACCAATAACTAGCTTCAACCCTCAACAATAGTTTCCACAGCTTCAATATACTGACTGTCTAGGAGGAAAGCACCTTTTTCAAAACGAATACCCCAATAATTGCCGGGACGTCGATCGAGTACAATACCCTCAGCGCCGATCACAATTACATGAGCAGGCCGCAGCATCGGCATCCGTTCCGCAGTTTTCACGTAGGGTGGCATCGCCACAACTCGCACTTTTTGACCGACAGTAAATTCTTTTTCCATGAGTTTTTTTCCCTTTGACAATCTGGTGATTTGAGTAGTAATATCAATTCCGGTTGTATTGGAATGATTTAACCGCGAAGGCGCTAAGGACGCGAAGGAAGAGAAGAGAGAGTTTAATACAGGACGATGAAGACAGGATTTTATATAACTTTAGTAATGTATGTAACTGTTTATTTTAAATAGTCCTGCAACAATTTCCAAGCCATTTGAGTACCCTCCCCTGCGTTTACTTTCCCAAAATCTACATCTTTTCTCAAAACCACAAAACCCACACCTTCTTTGATTTCTATGTCCTCGAAATTGCTAACTCTCGCCAAAAACAAGTGATTTTCTTGTATAATTTGGGGATTGTTTTTGGTCTTTGGGTGAATAAAAGTTCCGATAAATTCCATTGTGTAATTGGTTTGGAGGCAAGTTTCTTCCTCCAGTTCTCGGACTGCCGCTTGCTTTGGACTTTCTCCAATGTCCACGGCACCTCCAAAAGTAGACAGCATCCCTTGACTTGCAATACCTGGAATATTATCTCGCAGTTGTGCCACAATCTGACCGTTCGGGAGCTTGAGAAAAATCCGAACAATTGACTTAGGAATATTCATATTAGATGTGTTTTAGATTGAGAGTGAGTCCTGGACTAGGTTTGCACAATTGACTAAGTGCGATCAGCTCGTCCTGCTTCTCCATCCCTGTCATACTAATCCAAATTTTTGGACCGATCACGCTACAATTGTCAATCGGGATAAAAACGGCAGACATAGCCGATCTAAAAGTAGGGGATAGTTGGTATGGCTACAAGTCGTCGCATAGAGCGCGTAGCTTCAATGATTAAACGCGAAGTCAGCCTCATGTTGGTCAACGGCATTAAGGACGATCGAGTAGGTGCGGGTATGGTTAGCGTCACCGAAGTAATTGTTTCGGGAGACCTTCAGCACACAAAAATCTTTGTCAGCATTTATGGTACTGATGAGGCGAAAGCCGAGACTATGGAAGGTTTAAAATCCGCTACTAGCTACGTCCGCAACCAGTTGGGCCAAAGGATGCAACTGCGCCGCACACCAGAAGTCACCTTTCTCGAAGACCGCTCCCTAGAGCGAGGTGATAAAATGTTAATACTGTTGAATCAGCTTTCTGCCAATCGCAAACCGGATCTAGAAGATTCAGATGCAGAATTCAGCGACGATGAAATTGACGATACAGACGATGCAGATGAGGATTAATATTTAACTGGTTTTAACTGGTTCCCAGGCAGAGCCTGGGAACCGAGATCCAGAGGCTCTGCCTCCAAAGATCCTCCCAGCAAGCAATATCAGGAAATGAGGAGGCAGCCTCCCCACACACATTCCCAGGAAACAAGTAAACCAATAACCAGTTAGCAATTTCCCATGATTGACAATCTTTCCCTACCAGAATTAGTAGCCCAGATGTTCGTAGTGCGCGCTTCTGGTTATTTGTTCGATCGCCAAATTCGCTATCCCGAATGGGAACCAACCGCCGACAAACTCCGCCATTACGTAGAAAAATTGGGTGTTGGTGGTGTAATTTTGGTAGGGGGAAGTGCTGCGGAATTGTCAGTTCGATCGCACCAATTGCAATCTTGGGCAAAATTTCCGCTATTACTAGCGGCGGATATTGAGGAAGGTGTCGGCCAGCGATTCAGCGGCGCAACTTGGTTTGGCCCACCCATGGCGATCGCAGAAATTGCCAAGCAAAATCCTGAATCTGCTGGATGCTATGCCGAACAAATGGGTGCTGTGACTGCCATCGAAGCTAGGGCGATCGGTCTCAATTGGGTTCTGGCACCAGTAGTTGATGTCAACAACAATCCTGACAATCCGGTAATTAACGTCCGCGCTTTTGGCGAGACACCAGAAATTGTCAGCAAATTAGCCAGTGCTTTTATTCGCGGCGCCAGCACACAATCGGTTTTGACTACAGCCAAACATTTTCCCGGCCACGGCGACACCGCCGTTGATTCTCACTTGGAATTGCCTGTTTTGCCCCATTCCCCAAGTCGATTGGCAGAGGTTGAGTTACCTCCTTTTGTCGAAGCCATCGCCGATGGAGTTGATGCTGTGATGAGCGCCCACTTGCTGATTCCGGCTTGGGATGCTGATTTTCCGGCTACTGTTTCGCGCAAAATTTTGATGGGGAAACTCCGCCAAGACTTGGGTTTTCAGGGTTTGATCGTAACCGATGCTTTAGTGATGGGGGCGATCGCCAATCAGTATGGCCCTAATGAAGCAGCGGTTTTGGCGGCTGAGGCTGGTGCTGATGTTTTGCTGATGCCCCTAGACCCCCACGGCGCAATTCAGGCTGTCTGTGAAGCTGTGACTCAAGGTAGGATTCCCAGAACACAAATCAAGGAATCTGTCAAGCGAATTTGGGAGGCTAAGCGTAAAGTTGGTTTGCAGATTTCTGAACCCTCCCAACCCCCTGTTGTTAAGGGAAGGAGTAAGGATCAAACTGCTGTTGTCGAAAGCGGTAGCAAGAATCTACAATCCCTAAATTCGATCGACTTAAGTTTGCTGGCAACTCCCGCAGCCACGACAATTGCTGCTAATATTTTGCGAGATTCCTTGAAATTTGGGGGAAATCTACCTTTGGCTGTGTCGCCGACTCAAAAAAATCAGCCGTTGCGGAATTTAATAGTTGTAGATGATGTTTTGGCGTGCGAATTTTTGGGAAACCATACTCCCGCGATCGCCGTGCCGGCCAAGTTTGGTTACGAATTGCAACTGATTGACGATCGCACAGCCTCCATCGCACACAATACAAATGCAGAGTCCTTTACTCCCACCTTGCTGCAAGTTTTCATTCGTGGCAACTGCTTCCGAGGGAGTGCTGGCTTGACCTTGGCTGCTCAAGATTTGTTTAAGCAATTATTAACAACTGGTGAACTTCAAGCTGTGTTAATCTACGGAAGTCCCTACGTTTTAGACCAATTTTTGCCCCACCTATCTCCCAGCATTCCCCATGTATTTTGTTTCGGCCAGATGCCGAGTGCCCAAGCCATTGCTCTAGAATTACTATTTGGTCTGGACTCAAAGCCTCTAGCATAACTAACAAAGTTGTAGGTGAAAGTCTCGCGCCTTCACCCACAGGCAGTGTCAATTATGAAAATTTTATAAATTTTTGTTAAGCTTATACTTGAGTAAATCTACTTAGTTGGTACGAAAAATCAGAGTTTTGAGACCGAAAGAGCCCTGCTGAAACTCCGAATAAGTCGTTACTGAGCGGATTTGTGTAATTATTAGAATTTCTTTTAAGTTTATATAACTAAATTGTATCTATATATACAGACAAAAATTAATCTAGGAATTAGTTGGGTGTACACTATATTATTAATAAGGACATAAAAATTTTTAGGAAACATTGAGGGCGCATTATGATTCAGTCCACCATCCACCCATTGCAATACTCTTTAGATGTTATCCAAGATGAAGCACGTCACCTCGTGCATGATGGCGTACTCAGCCGTCAGCAGCCCATTTATACGATGTGCCAATTCATTCCCCCCCGCGAATGGGCCTGTGTGGAGTGCGAACTAGAAAAATGTGACTTTTTGCTGCGCGATCGCATCGCCGACCTGATCGGTTCAGAAAAGTGGGACAATGACTAAATTTGCTTCATCCAGTCCGGCTGTGTTGAGCAATTGAATCAGTTATGGGTGTTTGTTGTAGATGAGGCTGGTAGCAGAATTGGCAATTAGCACAATGTAAGTGTTTAAGTTAGAACGGCTTTTTTTCACACACATTACTCCTAATTGCAACAGTGTTAGAGGAGGTTGCTTGTTTGGGAAATACCTTTTTCGATTAAAAACTTTCAAATTAGTTTGTCTGCGACTCAAGATACTTTAATCCTGAGAATTTTCAGCCCGTAAACTTTCTAACTGGGTTCTGAGTGCCACCATTTGTGCAGTTAACTCTTGAATTTCTAGTTGTACGTCTGGTTGTGACACAGTATCGGGAGGATTACCTATGGGTGAATTCGATTGCTGAGGCGAGACTGATTCGCTTTCGGTATTCTCCCGCTCGTTTTGTCCCGAAAAAATAGTATCTACAAAATTCCGGGCTTCTGTATCGGTCATTTCTCCTTTTTCTAGCAACTCATCGGCTAATACACCCAAGTCTGACTTTAATTTTTCCAGATTTTCCTCTCGCTTCAGCGGGTCTTGCAATGTCTCAATTAAAAAAGAAGTTGCACCCAAAGCTAGGTGAAATCCGGTTTGCAGAATTTGAGGCAGTTTTTCAGAATTCATTTAAAAATTCCGCTAGTGCGAATTTGTGGATCGGGATCGCCCCAAATCACAAAAAACAAGTCTTTGGGGGGATGGCTTTCTATGTTACTTAAACTAATTTTAGCATTACTTGGCAAATTCATAAATGTCAAGTGTAAAATTTTGTTACAAAAACCAAGGCTTTGAGATATTCAGGTTAAGCACCCATTAAGGGTAGAGTGTATCGCCGGTGGAAGGGTCAAATACAAATAGCCGATCGAAATCAAGCTCTACACTCAGTCGATCGCCCGATCGACAGCGCCCATTCCCAGGCACCACTACCTGTATCGTAGTTTCTGGACTCAACATCGGCAAACTCGCCCGGATTAAAGTTTCCCGCCCCAAGGGTTCAACCACTTTCACCTCTAACTCTAGAGGCACTTTTTCTAAGGCCCAAACATCGGTTTTTAAATCCTCATTCTCCGCCATGGATTTAGTAAAAACTGCTATGTGTTCTGGACGAATTCCCAAATCAAAACCCTGTCCTTCCCTAGGCTGCAATTTTTTCTGAATCGAGGGCGGACAAGCTAGAGATTGATTTCCCACTTGAAAAGATTCGTTCGCATAAATTGCAGGCAAAATATTCATAGCCGGATTACCTAAAAATGTCGCCACCATCCGATTTACTGGTTTAGCATAAACAGTTTGAGGGTCTCCAATTTGTTGAATCAGACCGCGATTTAAAATAACTATTTTGTCAGCTAAAGTCATCGCTTCCACTTGGTCGTGGGTGACATAAACAGTCGTAATTCCTAGCCGCTGATGCAGTAGTTTGAGTTCGGCCCTAGTATCATCTCGCAATTGAGCATCCAGGTTAGAAAGCGGTTCATCTAAGAGAAAAACTTTGGGTTCGCGGGCGATCGCCCTTCCCAGTGCTACCCGCTGTTGCTGACCTCCTGAAAGCTGTTTCGGCTTGCGGTTAAGCAGACGATCGATCGATAGCGTCTGGGCTACAGTCTCCACCCTTTCTTGAATTTTTGATTTTTCAACATTCCGCATCCGCAATCCAAAAGCCAGATTTTCTGCCACAGTCATGTGCGGGTAAAGCGCATAATTTTGAAATACCATTGCCACATCCCGCTGTCTTGCTGGAATGTTGTTAACTAGATTATCTCCAATATAAAGATTGCCAGAAGTTGCAGTTTCTAAACCTGCAATTGTCCGCATAATCGTTGATTTACCGCAACCAGATGGTCCGACTAATACCCAAAATTCTCCGTCCGGGATTTGGAAGCTAATGTTTTCGATCGCGGTGACATTTTGGTAGCGTCGGGTAATATTTTCTAAGCGAACATTTGCCATTTTTCTTAGTTAGGAGTTACTGATTATTAGTTAGGAGTTACTGGTTATTAGTTATTTGTTTATTCCCGGAAGCACTAATAACCTAAATCATCTCATTCTCTGGGTTGGGAAGCATCTCAAATCTTTGCCACACCGTCACCATGGGTCTAGGACTATAGTTTTTACATTATCGCCTAATTGACGACAATCTTTTAAGGGCGATCGCACCTTATAGATTTTATCAGGAGCCGAGACCAATCTGAGTGAACTAGAAGCATGGAGAATGCGATCGTGTCGCCAAGGGAGATTAGGTGTCCTGTGGCTTTCGGTATAGCCGTCTTTGACACTCCCCGGCGTGAACGCCTCGTTCCTCGATCGCCTAGTCAAGTAAAATTGCGATCGTCTCATGTTCCGAAGCCCCCTACTCTAAAGCTATACTAACAGTATCCAACATCAGAATCATCAAAGAGAGGTTGCGATCGTGACAGCTACTATAATTATACCCAAAAATGCAGACCCAAAAATAGAGCCAGAATCCCAGCAAAAATCAGAAAACATACCAGAAATTCAGCCAGAATCCGAACCCAAACAAGTCATATCTCTGGAAGATTTTTTAGTCAAGCCTGCTGATAGAATGGAATGGGTTGACGGCAACTTAGTGGAGAAAACAGGAATGACATTCAAGCACGGTCTCGCTCAAGTTAAATTAGCCCGTTTCTGGGGAAATTACAAAGACTCCAGTGGACAGGGAGGAGAAGTTATTACAGAAGTCCTTTGTCGTACAGCCAAACAAGGCCGCCGTCCCGATGTCGCTTACATCACTCCTGAACTGTTGCCACAATCAGGCAATTTTACAGCATTTTCCCAAAGTTTTCCCCTGATAGCAGAAGTTGCTTCTCCCGAAGATAGTGGCGAAGAGTTATTTGCAAAAGCTCAAGAATATTTGGCATCAGGATGTTTAGAAGTTTGGCTGCTATTTCCTGAAGCGAGATTAGTATTTGTAAATGCAGGGAAAAACTGGCAGTTATTTAATGGGGATGAAGTTGTTAAGACTCAAAGGGTACTTACAGGTTTTAGCGTAGCTGTTAGTGAATTGTTGGCTTAAGAAAATTGTTAAAATAATTTATTAACATCAGAAAACTGGCTACTCAAGTGCTGAATCAAAAAATCAATGCGATCGCCCAAATCTTTCGGATATGCTAGAGATATCTCCGTTACATAACTCAACCTATGGCACTCCCCGCAAGCACCCAAGCGCAAACATTCCCAGCGATTGATGGTTATACCATTGTTGAGCAACTCTATCTAGGGTCGAGAACAGCGGTCTATCGCGCGATCGAAATCGCGCAGCAGCACCCAGTAGTGATTAAGGTGCTACGGCGAGAGTACCCCAGCTTTGGCGAATTGATGCAGTTTCGCAATCAATATATCATCGCCAAACACCTCCCCGTCCCTGGCGTGGTTCAACCCATCAGCCTGGAATCGTTGGGGAGTGGGTATGCCTTGGTGATGGAAGATATTGGCGGCATTCCTCTCGGACAATATGCTCGGCAGCAGCAGCCCTTGGCGTTGACGGAAATCTTAGCGATCGCACTTCAAATCGCCGAGACACTTCACGATCTTTGTCACCATCGAGTGGTGCATAGAGACATCAAACCCGCCAATATTTTGATTCATCCAGAATCCAAACAAGTCAAGTTAATCGATTTCAGTATCGCTTCTTTACTACCCAAAGAAACGCAAGACATTCAAAACCCCAATGTTTTAGAAGGTACTCTGGCATATCTGGCTCCAGAACAAACCGGACGGATGAATCGTGGCATTGATTATCGGGCGGACTTCTATGCGCTCGGTGTCACGCTATATCAACTCTTGACCGGAGTGTTGCCGTTTCAGTCCGACGAGCCCTTGGAGTTAGTGCATTGTCACATTGCAAAAATGCCGACCCCGATCGCGCAAGTGAATCCCGATGTGCCGCAAATGGTGAGTGCGATCGTCACGAAACTGATGGCAAAAAATGCCGAAGATCGCTATCAAAGTGCGAGGGGACTTAAACATGATTTGCAACAATGTTTGAGCCAGTGGGAAGCACTCGGTGCAATAGTCGAATTTGAACTAGGAGAACGGGATTTGAGCGATCGCTTCCTGATTCCCGAAAAACTTTATGGACGCGAAGCCGAAGTTCAAACATTATTGAATGCTTTTGATCGCGTTGCCGATGGAGCCTCTGAATTAATGCTCGTCGCCGGATTCTCCGGGATTGGTAAAACGGCGGTGGTCAACGAAGTCCATAAGCCTATTACTCGACAGCAAGGCTACTTCATCAAAGGCAAGTTTGACCAATTTAATCGCAACATTCCGTTATCGGCGTTTGTGCAAGCCCTGCGAGATTTGATGGAGCAATTGCTCTGTGAATCTGACGCGCAACTGGCGCAATGGCAAGCCAAAATTCTGACAGCAGTGGGAGAAAACGGCCAGGTTTTGATTGAAGTCATTCCTGAACTAGAACAGATTATTGGCAAACAGCCCTCTGTTACGGAACTATCGGGCAATGCGGCTCAAAATCGATTTAACCGACTATTTCAAAACTTTATTGAAGTATTTACCACCGCCGAACATCCGTTAGTGATGTTTTTAGATGATTTACAATGGGCCGATTTGGCATCGCTTCAGTTGGTCAAACTGCTGATGAATGACAATGGTTATCTGCTGATGTTGGGTGCCTATCGGGATAACGAAGTCTCGCCTGTCCATCCCTTTATTTTGACCGTAGAAGACCTGAAAAAAGCGCAAGCGATCGTCCATACGATTACCCTGCAACCGTTAACGCTGAACGATACGAACGCGCTGATTGCCGACACGTTGGCGTGTTCAACAGAACTAGCACAGCCCCTTACTGAACTCATCGATCGCAAAACCCAAGGCAATCCCTTTTTTACAACTCAATTTCTCAAAGCGTTGCATGATGACGGACATATTACCTTCGATCGCGATCGCCGTTATTGGGAATGTGATATTGCTCAAGTGAATGCGCTGGCTCTGACTGATGATGTGGTGGAGTTTATGGCGTTGCAGTTGCAGAAATTGCCACCCGAAACTCAACAGGTGCTGAAGTTGGCGGCTTGTGTCGGGAATCAGTTTGATTTGGCGACATTGGCGATCGTGGCAGAGCGATCGCCCACCAATGCCGCTACAGCATTGTGGAAAGCCTTGCAAGAAGGTTTGATTTTGCCTACGAGCCAAGTCTACAAGTTCTTTCAGGGGACAGAAACATCAGATACGCAAAATACGGTCAATCCGAAATATCGATTTTTGCACGATCGCGTTCAACAGGCTGCCTATTCTTTGATTCCAGAAAATCAACAACAGTCAACTCATTTAGCAATTGCTCGATTGCTGCGACAAAACATCCCAGACGCAGAACTAGAAGCCAATATTTTTGAGATTGTCAACCACTGGAATCGTGCGATCGCCCTTCTGGTCGATCCACTAGAAAAAACGAATCTCGCCCAACTTAATTTAATTGCTGGAAACAAAGCCAAAGCCTCTAATGCCTATGAACCCGCGCTCAACTATTGCAAAACAGGTATCGCTCTGCTAGAGGATCTGGGCTGGAAGAACCAAGCGAGTCTGATGTTGGAATTACATGAAGGTGCCGCATTAGGGGCTTATCTCTGCGGCGACTTTGCCCAAATGGAGCAGTGGGTGAGCGTCATTTTAGCTCAAGAATTAGATCCACTCGATCGGGTTAAAACCTATGAAATCCAGATTCAAGCCCATAGCAATCAGAGTCAGTTTTCAGAGGCGATCGCGATCGCACGGAACGCCCTAGAGCAATTCAATATTCATCTACCCAACCAACCAACACCCGCAGATATCATCCCAGCCATGCAAGAGGTTGCGGCGCTGCTCAATGGCAGAACTGCCGATGATTTACTCGAACTGCCCGTGATGACAGACTCGGTATCTTTGGCAAGTATGCAGTTACTGTCTAGTATTACCGGAGCCTCTTATAATTCTGCTCCCTTACTGTTTCCCTTTATCGTTTTGGCTCAAGTCAAACTATCAATTCAAGCCGGTAATACAGCCCTCTCTGCTCATGGCTACAGTGGCTATGCTGTTTTATTAAGCGGTGTTTTGGAAGACTTGGACGCAGCCTATGAATTTGGTCAGCTAGGATTGAAACTCGCGGAAAAGTTCAAAGTGCAAACTGTTCAGGCAAAAGTGAATTTTGCCGTCGGAAACTTTATTATTCACTGTAAATACCACCTCCAGAACAGTCTACCTCTGCTGACAGAAGCATTCAAAATTGGGCTAGAAGTGGGTGAGTTTGAAAATACGGGCTATAGTGCTGCCAATCTTTGTGTATTTCACTATGCGGTTGGCAAAGAATTAACGACGCTGCTGGCAGAAATAGAGATTTATATCGCCACACTCCTGAAGCTAAACATCGCCGCAAGCTCAAACTATTGTTCTACTATTTTTCAGACGATTCGGCGATTACAAGTTACTCGGAATGAGGCTGTGCTGACTGCCCAAAAGGAGTTGCATCATACCTTAACTATTTCTAATGATTTAACCGGATTACATTTTTATTGGGTTTATCGGCTCACGGCTTCCTACTTGCTTAACGAAATGGTTGAGGCAAAACAAGATGCGGCGGCAGCACGCCAAACCTTAGCAGCCGGGGCAGGTATGATTAGCATACCCATTTTTTACTTCTATGATTCTCTGACGGCATTTGCTGACTTTTCTGAGATGACAGACAACACGGCAGTTCTCGATCGCGTCTCCGCAAATCAGACTCAGCTTCAAAATCGTGCTCACCACGCACCAATGAACTTTCAACATAAATATGATTTGGTGGAGGCAGAGCGATATCGTGTTTTGGGCAACAAGACTGAGGCGATCGATCTCTACGACAAAGCGATCGCTGGAGCCAAAGAAAATGGCTACATCCAAGAAGAAGCGTTAGCCAACGAACTAGCCGCCAAGTTCTACCTAGATTGGGGCAAAGAAAAAATTGCCGCCAGCTATATGCAAGAAGCCTACTACGGCTATGCTCACTGGGGTGCAAAAGCTAAAGTTCAAGACTTAGAACACCGCTATCCCCAACTGCTCGCACCGATTTTGCAACAGCAAAAACGATCTTTGTCCGCAACAGAAACAGCTTTTGCGATCGATCCTCTGAACACAATCCATGCGACTATATCGCAGACATCTCATAGCACTAGCATCAGCATTTCTGACACCCTCGACTTAGCAACCATCCTGAAAGCATCCCAAACCCTTTCGAGTGAAATCCAACTCGATAAACTCTTGGCAACCTTACTGCATACGGTACTAGAAAATGCTGGAGCCGATAAAGGCGCATTGCTATTGCCGCAAAATCATCAATGGTTTGTGGAAGCGGTTGCCACCCTCGATCGGCCTGCACAAGTCCAATCTATCCCCTTGCTCAACAGTCTAGAAGTCCCGCACAGCTTGATTAACAGCGTCAAACGGAGCCTCCGCCCGATTGTGATTGCCGATGCGCTTGCCCATCCTACTCTGGCGACAGATGTTTATATCATGCAACAACAACCCAAGAGTCTGTTGTGTACTCCGATTTTGCAGCAGGGTAAACTCGTCGCCATATTGTATTTGGAGAATCAGGTTACGGTGGGGGCGTTTACGCGCGATCGTGTCCAACTCCTCAACTTCCTCTGCGCCCAAGCCGCCATTTCCCTCGAAAATGCCCGCCTCTATCAACAAGCCCAAGACTACGCCCAGCAGCTTGAACAATCCCAACTGCAAATCATCCAAAGCGAAAAAATGGCATCTTTAGGGAATTTAGTTGCTGGTGTGGCCCACGAAATCAATAACCCGATCGGCTTCCTGAATGGCAGTATCAACAACGCCAAAGACTATGTGAAATATCTGCTCGGACATCTAGAACTCTATCAACAGCACTATTCCAACCCAGTCACATCAATTCAACACAATGCCGAAGACATCCATCTGGAATTTCTCAGCAAAGATTTCCCCAAACTACTCAACTCGATGAAAGGAGCCACCGATCGCATCAAAGGCATCAGCACCAGCCTCCGCACCTTTTCCCGTGCGGATACCGATCGCAAAGTCACCGCCAACCTCCACGACGGCATCGATAGCACGCTGCTAATTCTCAAATATCGCCTCAAAGCCAACGAATATCGACCGGAGATCTCAGTGCTCAAAGACTATGGTGAGTTATCACCAATTGACTGTTTCCCCGGACAACTCAACCAAGTGTTTATGAATGTTTTGGCCAATGCGATCGATATGTTCGATGAGATGGCACAGACTCAATCCTTTGAAAAACTCCAAGCCCATCCTCAGCACATTACGATTCGCACCTCAGTCGATGCAACCCAGGTGCAGATCCAAATTCGCGATAACGGCAGAGGCATGACCGAAGCAGTGAAAGCCAAAATCTTTGACCATTTGTTTACCACTAAAGGTGTAGGTAAAGGAACTGGATTAGGATTGGCGATCGTCCGTCAAATTATCGTAGAAAAACATGGAGGTGCGATCGAGGTGAATTCTGAGATAGGTCAAGGAGCTGAATTTATCTTGACATTACCCCGCTGTTAGTGCTCTTTGGAGTATTAGTTATCCCATTCTTTACTTGATTGCTTCGCTATTGTCATTGAACAATACGAGTTATTAGCATAAAAAACTTGCCAATAATGCCATCTTATGAAATAATCTAAAATGTTCAATCTTTCAACTATAGCAACCTTCAAAAATAAAAATATATATGGATAGATTCAGAGTAGAAGTTATTTCACAAACACCAAATCCTCAGCAAGTAATTTATGCTGCCCTCCATCAAGACTATACGGAGAATTTCGTATTTGACGATCGCGATTCCTGGCCCTCAGACGCAGAATGCGGCGAAATTATCGTAAAAAGGCTCCTCGCAGGCGATCGGGGTCACTACGGCCCCTTAGAGCATCCCCAAATTATCTTTAATTGCGGCTACTTTCCCCACAGTGTCATGCAGCAAGCCAGGACACATCGTGTTGGAGTCTCATTCGATGTGCAATGTCTTGCTGCTGATACCGTAATCACTTTTGTTGATTGTGAGGGAAGTGCTGGTAAGAACAATTTGAGCAAAACCATTGGAGAACTGTATGATCTTTGGACTAATGGGGAAAAAGCGATTCGTTCTCGGTCTATTCAAGGTCGAAATGGTGAACCACCAGGCGAATATCGTCGTGACTGCAAGCAAAGAATCCGTAAAATGCGTTTACGAGTTTTAAATGAACAAACTGGCTTGTTTGAAGTGGGTCATATCAAAGATGTCATGTGTAGCGGTATTCAACCTGTTTATAAAGTTACATTAGAGGATGGCAAGACTTTAGAGTGTACTACCAATCACCGTTTATTCACCGCAAACGGTTGGCAAACAATGAAAGATGCGGTGGGATTGACAACAGCATCTGATGGCAATGTCGTTAGCATAGCCAAAAACTCCTATGTCATGTGCAATGGTTTATCAGTGACGGATCGGCTTTACACAGAAAAATCATGGCTAGAAGCCCAAATTGCCAAAGGATTAACTATCAAAGAAATTGCTGGTTTATCGGATTGCTCTATTGCTACGGTTAAAGTATGGATTGATAAGTTTGAGTTATCTTTAAAATGCTCAACTCCAGGTCATCTCAACAATCACAAACCTTGGAATTATGATCCTAATGCCCTCTATCGCAACAAGCCTTGGTTGGTAGAGCAACTTAATCAAGGACTGCACGCCGATGAAATAGCGACTTTAGCTAACTGTTCAATTGAGGCGGTCAAAAAATGGGTCTATGCTTATGAATTGTCTCTAAATAAGCGAAAACCTGGAAGAGATGAACCTTGGAATAAAGGTAAAGGAGGTTATCAACTTAACCTCTCCGAAGAAAGCCGCCAGAGACGAATCGAAAATGGAAAAATTTACACGCAAAGAGGTACTGAGTCTAATTTTTGGAAAGGTGGTACTTCTACAGAGCGAGAATTAATTGGGGCTTGGACGCGGCAAATTGCGCCCCAAGTCCATAAAAAGTTTGATTTTATTTGCCAGAAATGTGCTGTCAGAGGTGGTGTTCTTCACGCCCATCACTTAATACCAGTTTTTGCAGATCAGTCTCTTGCTTATGATTTTGATAATTTAGTGACTTTATGCAAAGAATGTCACGAATATATTCATCAAAACAACTTAGAGCTTGAATTTGCTAAAGCTTACTCGCCAATATTAGAGCCTCAAAATTGGCAAGTCAAGCCAAAGCCAAAAGGGAGAAAATTGCGTTCTCATCCCGTAAAAGTCAAGAGTGTTGAATATGTTGGCGAACAAATGACTTATGACCTAGAGGTGGATGGTGAATGGCATAATTTCGTTGCTAATGGTTTAGTAGTACATAATTCTCTGCGTTATACAGGTAATCAATTTCTGGATGCAGCGATCGGCAAAAAAGACATAGAAGACATTTTTTACCTGCGTCCAGTAGATTATTACACAGACCGCGAAGGCAAAAAATACTACTATTCTCCCGAACAAAGACAGCAAGATTTAGAGTGGTGTCTAGAAGCAGCCAAACGTTACAAAATAGACTTCGACGGCGGAATGTCCGAAGAACACGCCAGAGGCAAATTACCCTTTGACTACCGCCAGCACTTTGTAGTCAGTTTCAATTTAAGGTCATTCCTGCACTTTGCTGACTTGAGAAACAAAAAAAATGCTCAACTAGAAATTCAAAAACTCTGCGAAATGATGTGGCCTCATTTTGAAAATTGGGCACCCGACATCGCCAAGTGGTACACAACAACTCGCCTCGGAAAAGCCAGACTAGCCCCGTAATAATTCCGATGTTCGCAATTATTCATCCCTCTCTTCTCCCCCTCTGCGTCCTCTGCGGTCTCTGCGGTTAAATAATTCCGATACAACTAACATTGAGAACCCTAAAAAGTTTGCTGTATCAGCATTATTCCGTCTTCCTTATCCTCACCAAACAAGATGAAATTAAAAATCCGGCAACTTCACGAATCAGCCATAATCCCCAAATACGCCCACGAATCTGATGCTGGACTCGATCTATTTTCCATAGATGAATTAGAAATCATTCCCGGAGAAAGCAAGTTAATTCATACAGGCATATCAATAGAATTACCCCCAAAAACAGAGGCACAAATTCGTCCTCGAAGTGGTTTAGCTCTCAAACACCAAATCACTGTACTCAACGCACCAGGAACCATAGATGAAGGCTATCGAGGCGAAATCGGAGTCATATTAATCAATCACGGTCAAACATCTTTTCAAGTCACAAAAGGCATGAAAATTGCTCAAATGGTAATCGCACCGGTAATTCGCGTCGAAATTGAAGAAGTTAAAATGTTAAATTCCAGCTCTAGGGGAGATAATGGATTTGGCTCGACTGGAATCTCCCAATAAATCTCTTGTCTCAATACAATTCTAATTCTAGATTTTAAATGGAAAATACACCAGACAACTACGAACCCCCTCAAAGACCAGATTGGGATGAATACTTTTTGATGTTAGCCAAATTGGCCGCGACTCGATCGACTTGTCTGGCCTTTCCCGTAGGTGCTGTGATCGCTAAAAATAGGCAAGTGTTAGCCACCGGTTACAACGGTTCCCCCTCTGGTTCGGCACACTGCATCTCTCAAGGATTCTGCTATCCTGGTTTGAGCAGTTGTGATGCTAGCAAAACCTTACCATCGCGGGCGGTTCATGCAGAAGCAAATGCGATCGCCAAAGCCGCAAAACATGGTATATCTACTGCTGGAGCTAGCATTTATGTCACCTTAGAACCCTGCATTTATTGTTTGAAATTAGTCATTGCCGCTGGTATTCGGGAAGTGTTTTATGAAACCAGTTTTAACAGCGGAGATAAAGCTGCCTTGAGAGATACTTTTATCAGTGAAGGTATTGTGGAACTCAAGCAAATTCAGTTATCTGAAAATACAGCAAAAAAGGCTGCCCTATTTTTGCTGCATCCTACTTCTGTCCTCAAAGATTCTATTTATTGAAAATCACTATAACGGTTTTCCCTAGCGTCCACAGTCAACATTTAATCAAACTCATTCACAGCTTGCAAATAGTCGATCGCAGCATCTATCCTCGAAGAATACTTAAAAGCAAACTGATCGAACCAAAATCTCTCATCAGAATCTTTACTTAAATTCTTCAGCCAAACTTGAGCTTGTCTCACTTTTTCCCGGTGGGTTTTTACTTCCACCTGCTGCGGTTCCTGTTTGAGAGTTTTCTGAGCTTTATTTTGTGCTTCATCTTCAGCCAAAAGCTGTTCCTGTTTGGCAACTTCTTCAGCTTGCTCTTGTGCTTGGTATTCAGCCTTGATTTGAGCTAAATCACTGTCTAAATTATCCAAATCCAAATTTTTGCCATAAGTTTCAATTACTTGACTAGACGGCGCAGTAGTTGCTTGCAAAGACGGTTCTGGTTGCACCATCCGCTGGCTTTTTAAGTCAGCAGATTTTTTTTGAGATTCTTGATACTCAGCCCTAAGTTCAGCTAACAAACGATCGATCGATTCCATTACTTAACCCCCCCCTAAACAATGCTTCTGAGCCCTCCGGCCAAAATACCATCGCCTTAAACTTAATTCACCTTCTCAATCAGTGATTGCATTCAGCAATACTTCCGTCAGAGTCATTCCTTCCATATCGTCCATAGTTACAGTATCCACGATATCGAATTTAGCCCCAGCGCTTTGTAGTTCGTCATCCAATATCTTGAGAAACTTGGTAGCTTCTGGAGCATTCCCGACTTGGATAAACGAAATTGCTAATTCTTCATCTCGATCTAGCTTCCGCGAAGCTTCTATAATTGTTTTCATCACTTCTTTGCGATCGTCCGGTTCTCCGTCCGTCACCACTAATATTGTTTCCCCATTTTGTTGAGTCTTACCGGATATTTTTCGCTGAAAATAGTTGTTGAGAGCGTCTTGCAAAACTATCGCCAAATTCGTAGTCCCGGAAGGCTCATTTTCTTGGAATATTTGTACGACTTTCCCTGCTGTTACATTGTCGTACCGTTTGAAGCGACCCGAAAACAAGTAAACTGTGATGCCATCAGGGTCTAGTTCTTCGCATTTATTTGCTAATGCGATCGTCGATTCCTGCATCAGCGCCCACCGACTTTTGCCACCAGTCTTGTCTTTGGTGTACATACTGCCACTCTTGTCAATGATTATGGTATAATCTCGGTTGTGAAGCATGAGAGTTTTCCTGTTACATTAAGTTTTTTCAAAAAAGAGCAAAACCAGCGAGCAGAAGCTGTTGAGCTTTAGTTGCTCGCTGTGTTTTTTTAGTTGATTGGCGATCGACTGAAACCCAATTTAAGCTGCAACTAAAGCATCCTTGAGTGGCTTCCAACTAAAAACTCGATCGCCCCCCATCTCTACAGCTATTTTAACTCGCGGTTCTAACGTCGGCAAAATAGTTAAATATTCGACCTCCTGACTAGACAAAATCTGCCCTTCAATGATCCACAGCACCAGTCCTTTTGCTTTCGGAGGCAAATTGTCCAATTGAGTCTTCAACATCGGTGGCACGTAGTAGGTATAACCCACCGACGCTTCATTACCAGTGGTTTTCTTACCCAAATGGGGCGGCCGCACCCCGTGCACCCCCGTCAAATACATCGCCAAATCGCCCAAACCCCGCGCTGTAATGTTGTAGGCACCATAGCCCGCAGCCCTGAGTCGGCGCAGGTAACGTCCCTCAAAACCTCCCTCCAAAGGAACGTACAGGGCTAGGGACCCCGACTTTTCCAAATCCCGAATCATATCTGAACCCGTCGTAATCAATCCCATAAATTTGTGTTGCTGTATGAAAATTTGGTCGATCGCCCAAGTGCGAACTGCAAGTATTTTGACACTCCCCAGTCTAAAGACGTGGGGATTCTTCATTCACAGGGAGATGCCTTGCAAAAGCAGTGCCTTTACTTGGTCTTACTCTCCCTCCCGAAGCAGTGGCGGTATGCCCTACCGCCAGAATTCGTAACCCTTCATCCCGAATATTCTTAGCGGCATTGATGTCTCTATCGTGGTTTTCTCCACACTTAAGGCATTGCCAACTACGAATATCTAAGCTCAAACTATCAACACGATTTAAGCAGTTACTACAGGTCTTGGAACTGGGGAAAAATCTGTCAACTTCTAGATAGATTTTTCCTTCCCATTCAGCCTTGTATTTCAACATAGTACAGAATTGACCCCAGCCAGCATCACTAATTGATTTTGCTAGTTTAGGGTTTTTGACCATGTTGCTGACGGCTAGATTTTCGACCACTATGACTTGGTTTTCGTCAACTAATTTACGACTTAGCTTGTGGAGAAAATCTTCACGACAACGAAGGATTTTAGAGTGAACTTTAGCAACTTTAACTCTAGCTTTATTGCGGTTATTAGAGCCTTTTTGCTTGCGATTAAGTTTCTTTTGTCTCCTCGCTAATCTTCGTTCGTAGTTACGATAGTATTTAGGGTTCCCATGTTTAGTCCCATCTGATGTAATCGCAAAATGGGTTAGTCCAACGTCTATCCCGATAGCTTTTCCTTCTGATGATTTTTGGGGCAAATCCTGACCATCATCATAAAGACAAGATGCAAAATATTCTGCTGATGGATTAACTGAAACCGTAACCGACTTTAAATCTCCCTCGGGTTGCCGTGAAAGTTTGCAATAGACTTTGCCGATTTTAGGTAATACCAGAACATCATTTTTTAACTGACAGTGCTGAGGAAATCTAATCGACTGCCTATTTTGCTTTTTCTTGAAGTTAGGATATTTAGCTCTACCTTCAAAAAAATTAAGGAAAGCACTAGAAAGATTTAAAGCGGCTTGCTGTAATACCTGCGACGGGACTTCGCTTAACCACTCATACTCTTTTTTTAGGGAAGGCAGAAGCTTGATTATTTCGTTTCTGCTTAATCCTTTTCCAGTTTGTTTGTAAGTTTCGGATGTTAGATTGAGAGCGTAGTTGTAAAACCATCTAGCACAGCCAAACGACTTGGCAAGCAAAACGGATTGCTCAGCGGTCGGATAGATTCTGTACTTGAATGCTTTTAACATTTTGCTTACCACACTACATTTACTATGGTAAATTGTTTGGTCAAGAGTGTCAATCCGTCCTCCGCTACGCTAAAGGACGGGGTTTTAAACCCAAATTTTCGATAAATCTTTAAGCTGAGTCAAAAAAAATCTCATCGTGGCCTTGACAAATAGCCAACACTTCGCATACTATTGTAAATCGTTGCTGTAAAGGATACTGAGTGGTTAACTGCTCAAGTCCAGGCACGAACAAGCAAGAACGAAATAAATCTCGGAGACACAACAGCTAGAAGCCTGTGAATCTCGAAACTTGCAAGACTTCCACAAGCTAGCTCCCAAATTTAAAATTTAAATTTTAAACACCGCGGAAAGCTGTTGGTTGATAACAGTTAATTGCAGAATCATTGAAATAAATGTTTCTGCACAAGAGCAAGCGGATTAACGAAAACTTCGCAATCCGAAACCTCTTGCGTAAATAAAAGGAAAAAAAATCCGTGTCAGTAGGCATTCTTGGTACAAAACTAGGCATGACTCAAGTGTTTGACGCAGAAGGGAAAGCAATCCCCGTCACCGTCATTCAAGCAGGGCCTTGTACAGTAACTCAAATTAAAACAAAACCAACAGACGGCTACAGTGCCGTTCAAATTGGATACAGCGAAGTCAAACCAAAGGCTCTCAACAAGCCAGAACTAGGACACCTAGCCAAGTCCGGGGCGAATCCATTGCGCCACTTGCACGAATACCGATTGGAAGACACAAGTTCCTTTGAATTAGGTCAACAACTAAAAGCCGATGCTTTTGCACCCGGACAAATAGTAGATGTGATTGGTACAAGCATCGGTAAAGGCTTTGCCGGTTTCCAAAAGCGCCACAACTTTAAACGAGGCCCAATGTCTCACGGTTCCAAGAACCACCGCGAACCAGGCTCGATCGGACCTGGAACAACCCCCGGCCGCGTCTATCCAGGGAAAAGAATGGCAGGACGGATGGGGAATGTTCAAGTAACCGTTCGCAAGCTAACGATTGTGCGGGTAGATACAGAGCGGAATCTGCTACTAATTAAAGGAGCCGTTCCCGGTAAAGCCGGTGCCTTAGTCAATGTTGTACCTGAGAAAAAAGTTGGGCGGTAGTCATTAGTTATGGGTTATTTCGTTATCAGTAGTAGCAGATAACAACAAACAACTAACAACTAACAACTAACAAACAACTAACAACTAACAACAGACAAAGGACAAAAGAAATGGTTAACTGTGTAGTGCGAAATTGGCAAGGCGAAGAAGTTGGAGAAACAACTCTCGAATTGCGCGTAGCCAAACAAGAAAATGCCTCTCACATCGTTCACAGAGCATTGACGCGGCAACTGAATAACGCTCGTCAAGGAAATGCTTGCACCAAAACTCGATCGGAAGTCAGAGGCGGTGGCCGCAAACCCTGGCGGCAAAAAGGAACAGGCCGAGCTAGAGCAGGTTCTATCCGTTCTCCCCTGTGGCGTGGTGGCGGTGTCATCTTCGGACCAAAACCCAGAGACTTTGAAGTCAAAATGAACAAAAGAGAACGCCGTCTCGCTTTGCGGACAGCATTCTACAGCCGTACAGAAGACTTGATTGTGGTGGAAGAATTTGCAGAGCAATTTCCGAGACCAAAAACCAAAGAATTACTAAATGCGATCGCCCGGTGGGGCATCGAAGCCGATACAAAAGTTCTGTTAGTCTTGCCAGAACCCCAACTCAACGTCTACTTGTCGGGACGCAACGTCGAATTGATGAACGTCATCCTGGCAACTTCCCTGAATGTATATGACGTTCTGGCCGCTGACAAAATTATCGTCACATCCACAGCCCTAGCAAAAATTCAGGAGATTTACGGTGAGTAAAATCGACCCCCGCGACTACGCAGATTTGATCCAGCGTCCTATTCTCACTGAGAAAGCTACCCGCATGATGGAATTAAATCAATTCACCTTCGACGTAGCCCCCAAAGCGACCAAGCCTCAAATCAAAGCAGCCATCGAAGAACTATTTAAGGTTAAAGTCACCGGTGTCAATACCCAAAACCCGCCGCGCAAAAAGCGTCGAGTTGGCAAATCCGTCGGTTTCAAACCTTGTTACAAGCGTGCCACCGTCACTCTCAGCGACGGAGATTCACTCCGCAAACTCTTATTCCCAGAAGTTTAAAATTTAGTAATAGGTAATCGGTAATGGGTACTCAGTAATAGGCAATCGGTAATTGAAAAGTATGAAAGATGAATTCGGACTTCACAATTACTAATTACCAATTATCAATTACCGATTACCAATTACCAATTACCAATTACCAACTACCGATTACCAACATTATGGGCATTCGTTCTTACCGACCTTATACCTCCAGTACCAGGGCACACACCGTTTCCGACTTCGCTGAAATTACTAAATCAGAACCAGAAAAGTCTTTAACGAGTAATAAGCACACCAAACAAGGCCGCAACAACCGAGGCGTCATCACCTGTCGCCACCGGGGAGGCGGTCACAAGCGCCTTTATAGAGACATCGACTTCCGTCGCGACAAACACGGCATTCCCGGTACAGTCAAGGAAATCGAGTATGACCCCAACCGGAACGCCCGTATCGCCCTCGTCTTCTACAAAGACGGCGAAAAACGGTACATCCTTCATCCACTGAACTTAACCGTTGGTACAGTCATTCTCTCAGGCCCCGACGCACCAATCGAAATCGGCAACGCCCTACCCCTGAGCAACATCCCTCTCGGTACAAGCATCCATAACGTTGAGCTAGTACCAGGCAAAGGCGGACAAATCGTCCGTTCAGCAGGTGCCAGCGCTCAGCTAATGGCAAAAGAAGGCAGCTACGTTACCCTCAAACTACCATCCGGCGAACAGCGCAAAGTCCGCGCCAACTGCTACGCCACCATCGGTCAAGTCGGCAACACAGATGCTAGAAACATCAGCCTCGGCAAAGCCGGCCGCACCCGGTGGAAAGGTCGCAGACCAACAGTTCGTGGTTCCGTCATGAACCCAGTAGACCACCCGCACGGTGGTGGTGAAGGCAGAGCTCCCATCGGGCGTTCAGGACCTGTCACACCTTGGGGTAAACCAGCATTGGGTGCCAAAACCCGACGCAAAAACAAGCGCAGCGATGCTTTAATTGTCCGCCGTCGTCGCAAGTCTTCCAAGCGCGGCAAGGGTGGCAGACAAAGTTAATGTTAAGAGGTAATGGGTAAATAGGTAATGGGTAATGGGTAATAGGTAATAGGTAATAGGTAATAGGTAATGAGTTATTGAAATTAACAAATGCCCAATGCCCAATGCTATAAGGCCCAATGCCCAATACCCAATGCCCAATGCCCACTGCCCACTCCCCAATTACTAATTACCAAAATCATGTCTCGTTCATTAAAAAAAGGCCCGTTTGTCGCAGATCATCTGATGACAAAAATCGAGAAACTCAACGCCGCCGGCCAAAAACAGTTAATTAAAACTTGGTCGCGAGCCTCCACAATCCTGCCGCAAATGGTAGGCCACACCATCGCAGTTCATAACGGCAGACAACACGTTCCTGTCTACGTCACAGACCAAATGGTGGGTCACAAATTAGGAGAGTTTTCTCCTACTCGCACCTTTAGAAGTCACGCTAAAAGTGGTGACAAAAAGGCAAAGAGATAGCCTAATTAGGTGACAGGTAAGAGGTAATCGGCAAACAATTACCAATTACCAATTACCTTCCAATTACCTTATTCCCAATTACAAAAATCGCAATGGCTATAGATACCACATCCGAAATAAAGGCGATCGCCCGCTATATTAGAAGCTCGCCCTTCAAAGTGCGCCGAGTTCTCGATCAAATTCGAGGCAAAAGCTATCAAGAAGCGCTGATTCTACTAGAATTCATGCCCTACCGAGCTTGCGAACCAATTGTCAAAGTTTTGCGCTCCGCAGTAGCCAACGCCGAACACAACGCCGGATTGGATAAAGCCAAGCTAGTAGTTTCTCAAGCCTACGCAGACCAAGGTCCAGTCCTCAAGCGCTTTAGACCCCGCGCTCAAGGCCGTGCCTACCAAATTCGCAAGCCAACCTGTCACATCACTGTGGTAGTAGCTCCGCTCCTAGAACAATAAACAAGAGCACAGGTAATAGGTAAAAAACTGCTAAAAGTTGCAAACATCGGTAAACCCAATTACCAATTACCAATTACCAACTACCAATTACCAAATATCAACTTTTATGGGACAAAAAATACATCCAATTGGTTTTCGCCTCGGCATAACCCAAGAGCACCGCTCCCGCTGGTTTGCAGATGCCCGAAACTATCCCGAACTCTTGCAAGAAGACTACAAAATTCGCCAGTACGTTCAAAAAAACCTCAGTAACGCTGGGATCTCCTCCGTCAGAATTGAGCGCAAAGCCGATCAAATCGACCTAGAAGTGTTCACAGCTAGACCAGGTGTGGTAGTAGGCCGTGGTGGAGCAGGGATCGAAACCTTGCGAGTCGGTTTGCAGCAGCAACTCGGCAACAACCGCCAAATCCGCATCAACGTTGTGGAAGTCCAACGGGTAGATGCTGATGCCACTCTGATCGCAGAATACATCGCTCAGCAGCTAGAACGGCGCGTATCTTTCCGCCGAGTAGTCCGTCAAGCAATTACTCGCGCTCAAAAAGTCGGCATCGAAGGCATCAAAATTCAAGTCAGCGGACGACTCAACGGTGCAGAAATTGCCCGTACCGAGTGGACGCGGGAAGGAAGAGTCCCATTGCACACCTTGCGTGCTGATATTGACTACTCTTACTGCACCGCTCAAACCATCTACGGTATCCTCGGCATTAAAGTTTGGGTTTTCAAAGGCGAAATTATTCCTGGACAGGAACAAATAGCAGCCCCGAACAACGATGCCCCTCGGACTAAGAACAAGCGCCGTCGCCAGCAATTTGAAGATCGATCCAACGAAGGCTAGTGGTTAACTGTTAATTGTCAGTTGTTAATTGTCAGTGGCGATGCCCTTCCTCGTAGTCGAAGGGTTCACAACCAATTACCAATTACCAACAACCAATTACTAATTACCAATTTCCAATTACTAAATCCCCCAGCCATGTTAAGCCCTAAAAGAACCAAATTCCGCAAACAACAGCGCGGGCGAATGTGCGGTGTTGCCACCCGCGGCAATACAGTTAGCTTTGGTGACTTCGCGCTCCAAGCTGTTGAACCCGCCTGGATCACTTCTCGCCAAATAGAAGCCGGACGGCGTGCCATGACCCGCTACATCCGCCGGGGTGGCAAAATCTGGATTCGCATTTTTCCTGACAAACCAGTTACCCAACGGGCAGCAGAAACCCGGATGGGTTCCGGTAAAGGTTCACCTGAGTTTTGGGTTGCCGTTGTCAAACCGGGTCGGGTAATGTTTGAAATTGGCGGTGTCGCTGAAGAAATTGCCCGTGAAGCAATGCGTTTGGCAGCCTTTAAGTTGCCAATCAAAACCAAGTTCATCACCCGCGAAGATGAGCAGTCATAGCGATTTTGGACTTTAATTTCCTCCTCAGATTCTGGGAAATAACTTAAGCAGATTTAGGATGATTTTTCAACCTCAAATCTCTCACCTAAAATCCATTGACCGATCGCTAACGATCCACGACAAAATTATGTCTTTATCCAAAATTAAAGAAGCTAGAGATTTAAGCGATGCCGAAGTGGCAGAGCAAATTTTAGCCGTTAAGCGCCAACTAATGGAACTGCGGTTATTCCAAGCTACTGGCCGTGTAGACAAACCCCATCTGTTTAAGCACGCCAAACACAGACTGGGTCAACTGATGACTGTTGAACGCGAACGGCAAATCGCGGCTGAAGCTGCTGCAAAATCAGCTTCGTCTACAACTGCCGAATCAACTGCTTCAACCGCAGCAGTCAGTTAAAAGACAAAAGTAGCCCAACCGAATCGCACAGCAGTTACACAAAACTCCATTGCACAACAAAAATAGGTAGGTATGGCAGTTAAAGAACGAGTTGGCGTAGTAGTCAGCGACAAAATGGACAAAACTGTGGTAGTGGCAATCGAAAACCGCTCCTCCCACACCAAATACGGCAAAATCGTAGTCCGCACCAAACGTTACAAAGCTCACGACGAAGAAAATAAGTGCAAACCGGGCGATCGTGTCCGCATCACTGAAACCCGCCCTTTGAGTAAAACCAAACGCTGGACAGTTGCTGAAATTTTCGGTACAAAAAACGGCTAACAGTTAATTGCATTCTGGCGATCGCCCGATCCCAGATTCACAATCAACACTCAACAGTTAACAGTCACCAATCACCATGATTCAACCCCAGACATACCTAAATGTCGCCGACAATAGCGGAGCACGTAAACTGATGTGCATCCGCGTATTGGGAGGCGGCAACCGTCGCTACGGCGGAGTCGGCGATGTCATTATTGCCGTCGTCAAAGACGCCATACCCAATATGGCAGTCAAAAAATCCGATGTCGTCCGGGCAGTCATTGTCAGAACCCGCAAAGCTTTGCGTCGCGACAGTGGCATGAGTATTCGTTTTGACGATAACGCCGCCGTTATTATCAATCCAGAAGGCAATCCTAAAGGCACTCGCGTTTTTGGACCAGTCGCCCGCGAACTGCGCGACAAAAACTTCACTAAAATTGTTTCCTTAGCCCCAGAGGTACTTTAAAATGTACGGAAAAAAGGGTAAAGCAACTAGCGAACCGCAACGCCATAGAATGCACGTCAAAGCAGGCGACACCGTTCAAATAATTACTGGCAAAGAAAAAGGTAAAGTCGGAGAAATCTTAAAGACCTATCCTAAAGTCAGCAAAGTAATTGTTAAAGGTGTAAATATCAGAACCAAACACGTAAAGCCCCAGCAAGAGGGAGAATCGGGTAAAGTAGTTACATTTGAAGCTCCAATTCATAGCTCCAATGTCATGCACTACTCCGAAAAAGAAAAAGTAGCTAGTCGTGTTTGCTACACCTTTAGCGAAGATGGCCGCAAACTCCGACAACTCAAAAAAACCGGAGAAATCCTCGATAATTAGTCAGTAGTCAGTAGTCAGTAGTCAGTAGTCAGTAGTCAGTAGTCAGTAGTCAGTAGTCAGTAGTCATTAGCTGACAACAGTCAACCGTCAACAGTCAACCGTCAACAGTCAACCGTCAACAGACAAAGCACAATTCCCTGACCAAGCCCAGGGACAGTTAAAGAAACCCAAAAACAATGCCAGACAAACTCAAAGTTCTTTACCAAGAAAAGATAGTACCGAAACTGATGGATCAGTTTAAATATACTAATATCCATCAGGTACCCAAACTCGTCAAAGTCACCGTGAACCGTGGCTTGGGAGAAGCATCTCAAAATGCTAAGGCGCTAGATTCATCCATCAACGAAATTGGCATCATCACAGGTCAAAAACCAGTGGTGACGCGGGCGAAAAAGGCGATCGCAGGCTTCAAAATCCGCAAAGGAGTACCCGTTGGTGTCATGGTGACGCTACGGTCAGAGCGGATGTACGATTTTCTCGATCGACTAATCAACCTCGCACTTCCCCGAATCAGAGACTTTCGCGGCATCAGTCCCAAAAGCTTCGACGGACGTGGCAACTACAGCTTGGGTCTGAGAGAACAACTAATCTTTCCCGAAATAGAATATGACAGCATCGATCAAATTCGAGGCATGGACATTTCAATTATCACCACAGCAAACACCGACGAAGAAGGACGCGCCTTGCTCAAAGAAATGGGAATGCCCTTCCGGGACAACTAAGCAGTAGAGTAAGGAGCAAAACATGGCAGCTAACGATACCATAGCAGATATGTTGACGCGCATTCGCAATTCGTGCATGGCGCGCCACCAAACAACACAAATTCCAGCTACAAAAATGACCCGTAGCATCGCCGAAGTCCTCAAAAGTGAAGGCTTTATCAGCGAATTTGAAGAAGCAGAACCAGAAGGGATTAAGCGACATTTAGTGCTTTCTCTCAAATACAAAGGCAAAACTCGCAAGCCCATCATTACGGCACTTAAGCGAGTCAGCAAACCAGGACTGCGCGTTTACTCGAACCGCAAAGAATTGCCCAGAGTTTTAGGCGGAATTGGCATAGCCATTATCTCCACAGACCGTGGCATTATGACCGATAGAGAAGCCCGCCGCCAAGGTTTAGGCGGAGAAGTGCTTTGTTATGTTTGGTAGTCATTAGTCATTAGTCATTAGTCAATGGTCATTGGCAACAGACTCAAAAATCAATAACTAAGGACTAATCACTAAAGACTAAACATCCAGGACTAATAACTAAAAACAAAGGACCAAAAACTATGTCGCGAATTGGCAAGCGTCCGATTAGCATTCCCACGAAAGTCACCATCACCCTAGACGGTCAAAAAGTAGCCGTCAAAGGTCCTAAAGGTGAACTTTCACGAGTCATACCAGCAGAAATCACGATGGGACTCGAAGGCGAGACTTTACTCGTCACACGCAGAGACGAATCTCGCGTCGCCCGCCAACTACATGGCCTGTGTCGCACCCTAGTCGCCAACATGGTCGAAGGTGTATCCCAAGGTTTTCAGCGTCGCCTGGAAATTATCGGTACAGGTTATCGGGCCCAGGTTCAAGGACGGAACCTGATTTTAAACGTCGGTTACAGCAAGCCCGTTGAAATGCTCCCTCCAGAAGGGATCACCATGGCAGTAGAAGGCAACACCAACGTCATTGTCTCTGGCATTGACAAAGAACTCGTAGGCAATACAGCAGCCCGCATCCGCGCAGTGCGTCCGCCTGAAGTCTACAAGGGCAAAGGCATTCGCTACAGTGGCGAAGTCGTCCGCCGCAAAGCTGGTAAAACAGGCAAAACAGGTAAGAAGTAGACATGAAGCTTACTCGCAAAGAATCAGTCCACCGCAGACACCGCCGCGTGCGGCGCAAGGTGTTCGGGACCTCCGAACGCCCCAGATTAGCGGTATTTCGATCGCAACAGCACATTTACGCCCAAGTCATCGACGACAGCACCCAGCACACTTTAGCCGCCGCGTCAACCCTAGACCCGGAATTAAAGTCAGCTCTCAGTTCGGGAGCCAACTGCGAAGCCAGCGTGCAAGTAGGTCAGTTGATAGCCAAACGCTGTTCCAGCGTCGGCATAGCGAAAGTCGTCTTCGATCGCGGAGGCAACCTCTACCACGGTAGAGTCAAAGCCCTCGCCGACGCAGCTCGCGAAGCCGGGTTAGACTTTTAGGAAGAAACAAAAAGGAAGAAGGAATAAGGAAGAAGGAATAAGGAAGAAGGAAAAAAGAATCTACAATAAAATTCTTAATTCCTAATTGTTAATTTCTATTTTCCAACTACCAATTACTAATCCTCAATTCCCCAAGCACAAAACATGGCAGAACAAAAAGAACAGCGCAACAAGAAAAAAAGCAACAACAAAACGCGCGAAAAAGAATCCGAATGGCAAGAACGGGTAGTTCAGATTCGCCGCGTTACCAAAGTAGTCAAAGGCGGTAAAAAACTCAGCTTCCGCGCCATAGTCATTATCGGTAACGAACGCGGTCAAGTTGGGGTTGGAGTAGGCAAAGCTAGCGACGTCATCGGTGCCGTTAAAAAAGGCGTCGCTGACGGCAAAAAGCACCTGATTGAAGTGCCTCTGACCAAAGCTAACTCAATTCCTCACCCCATCAACGGTGCTGGCGGCGGAGCCAAAGTCATGATGCGACCAGCATCTCCTGGAACAGGGGTAATTGCAGGGGGAGCAGTGAGAACTGTTCTCGAACTAGCAGGAGTCCGCAACATCCTAGCCAAACAGCTAGGTTCGGGAAATCCATTAAACAATGCTAGAGCAGCCGTCAATGCCCTATCCACACTTCGTACCCTATCCGAAGTAGCTCAAGAGCGCGGAATTCCAGTAGAAAACCTCTACGGTTAGACAATGGAACACTGCAAGTTTTGAGTTGAGAATCAAAAAATTCAGAAACTCAAAACTAGCTCACTCAAAACTCACGTCCTACTGCAAACCCAATTACCAAAACTATGAGATTGCAAGACGCCCGACCAAAAGCGGGCTCCACAAAACGCCCCCGCCGCTTGGGTAGAGGTATTGCTGCCGGTCAAGGCGCGAGCTCTGGTAAAGGGATGCGCGGTCAAAAATCTAGAGCCGGTAGTGGCACTAGACCCGGTTTTGAAGGAGGTCAAAATCCTCTTTACCGCCGCCTCCCCAAACTCAAAAGCTTCCCTTTAGTGAACCGTAAAGAGTACACTATCATCAATGTCAGTAAATTAGCATCGCTGCCAGCAAACACAGAAGTAACTCTCACCTCTTTGATTCAAGCAAAAATCGTCACTACTGACGACGGTCCGCTCAAAATCTTAGGAGATGGGGAATTAAATGTAGCTCTGCAAGTCAGAGCTGCTGCTTTTACCGCAGGTGCTCGCACCAAAATAGAAGCCGCTGGCGGCAGTTGTGAATTAGTTGCCTAAAGATTTGAGGTTTGAGAATGTGTCCAAATCTCAAATCCTCAATGCTCCTATCAAAAAATGATTTAGCCTAAAATCCCAAATCTAAAATCCCAAATCGTAACTATGGACGTTAGTAGAGAAAAAGCGCCAACTGCACAAGAAACTTTCATGCAGATGGCCCAAGCTGCGGGTTTGCGGGACCGCATCCTCGTAACCCTAGGCTTATTGATTTTAGTGCGCTTGGGTGTCCACTTGCCAGTCCCCGGCATTGATCGCGTCGCCTTTTCCCAAAATGTTCAAAATAGCCCTTTGATTGGCTTTTTGGATCTATTTTCAGGGGGCGGGCTTTCAGCTTTGGGGATTTTTGCTCTAGGGATTTTGCCCTACATCAATGCTTCAATTATTGTGCAGCTTCTAACGGCGGCTTTACCAACTTTAGAAGAGTTGCAGAAAAATGAAGGGGAAGCTGGGCGACGCAAGATTTCTCAAATTACTCGCTACGTTTCTTTGGGCTGGGCAATTCTGCAAAGCGTTGGCATAGCGATTTGGGTTAGCCCTTTTGCTCAGGTTCCAGGACCTTTATTCATTGCACAAACCGCTTTGGCTTTGACTGCTGGATCGATGTTTGTAATGTGGATATCGGAAGTGGTGACAGAACGAGGTATCGGTAATGGAGCGTCTTTGCTGATTTTTATCAACATTGTTTCAGTTTTGCCACGTTCTCTGGGACAAACTTTTGAATTGGCCCAAAGTGGAGACACGCAAGTTGTTGGTCGCGTAATTGTGCTGTTGCTGGTATTTTTGGTGACGATTGTAGGGATTGTTTTTGTTCAGGAAGGTATTCGCCGGATTCCGATTATTTCCGCCCGTCGCCAAGTCGGTCGCAAAGTTTATCGGGAGAGTCGCAGTTATCTACCCCTGCGCTTAAATCAAGGTGGAGTGATGCCGATTATTTTTGCATCCTCGGTATTGATTGTTCCCTCTTTCTTAGCTCAATCTCTCAATAACCCGTTTCTGGTGCAAGTGGCTAATGTTCTGAGTCCCAATGGACCTGTACCCTGGGCTTATGCACTATTTTATCTGACTTTGATTCTGTTCTTTAGCTATTTCTACGCTTCGTTGATTGTCAACCCCGTAGATATGTCTCAGAACTTGAAGAAAATGGGTGCCAGTATTCCTGGGATTCGTCCTGGTCAGAAAACGAGCGATTATGTGGAGAAGGTTTTGAATCGTTTGACTTTCTTGGGAGCGATATTTCTCGGCCTGGTGGCAATTGTACCAACTGCTGTGGAAAGCGCGATCGGGGTGCAAACTTTTAGAGGCTTTGGCGCAACTTCCTTACTGATTCTAGTAGGTGTGGCGATCGAAACTGCTAAGCAAATTCAAACTTACGTCATCTCCCAACGATATGAAGGAATGGTGAAGTAATCCCAATGCAATTGATTTTTATGGGGCCTCCAGGGGCAGGAAAGGGAACTCAAGCTCAGCTTTTAGCAGATCTCTGGAAAATACCCCACATTTCTACTGGTGACATCCTACGCGCCTGCGTAGTGGCTAAAACTCCCTTGGGTGAAAAAGCCAAAGCCTACATGGATGCTGGTGAGTTGGTTCCCGATGGGTTATTGATGGATATCGTACAAGAACGCATGAATCAACCAGATGCTAAGGCTGGCTGGATTCTAGACGGCTTTCCTCGCACAGTCCCACAAGCAGCGTTTTTTGACACACTACTGTGCGATGTTCCTGGTGGGGGGGGCGCAAAGTCTGGGAAGGACTGCAATCTGAGGGCAGTGAATTTGGATGTTCCTGACAATGTTTTGGTGACTCGGCTGCTGTCACGAGGCCGCCAAGATGACAATGAGCAAACCATTCGCCGTAGGTTGCAAGTTTATCGCGAGCAAACTGAACCTTTGATTGAGTTTTACAGAGACCGCGAACAATTGGTGGCAGTTGATGGGGATCGCTCCATGCAGGAAGTTACCGCTCAACTCCAACAAGTTCTTTCCGGAAACTCTTGAACCTTCTCTATCGAGCCTGTTACCCGCCAACAACTTTTGCTAAGATGTGTTAACTAGGAGCTTTTTGTGCTCAAACGTCAATCTAATTGACACAACTTTAGGTTTATTCAATTAAGGATAAAGTTAGCGGTTGGTTGAGTTCTTAAGTCGATCGAGTGTCCCTTTCCTGTGCTAGTTTCACACTTACCAATAAATAAGTTTTTGTAGCAGCCGGGAAACTCCTAGTTAATCAAATGTAGAGTTGAGGTAAATACCAAATTGTCTAAGCAAGATTTAATTGAAATGGAAGGGACAGTGACGGAATCCCTGCCCAATGCGATGTTTAGGGTTGACCTAGATAATGGGTTTAATGTCCTAGCTCACATTTCCGGCAAGATCCGTCGCAATTACATCAAAATTCTGCCGGGCGATCGCGTCAAAGTCGAATTAACCCCCTACGACTTAACCAAGGGCCGGATCACTTATCGCCTTCGTAAAAAATAGGCTTAGATAAAACTTTCTAAAAACTAATTCTAAGTTTAATTAGAGAGAATTTGGTAAAACCAGTCAAATTTATGCTATAATGCTACGTTTGTAGTGTTGCCGAGAAGGACGTCAACAACCCACCGGTGTACAGAGTTAAGTCATTGCTACACCGTGAAAGTATAGATCGCCCTTCAGTCTGAAAGCAGGCGAACTTGACCCCAGTAGTGGGAGTGGGGACCAGCGGGTTCCTTCATCAAATAACCCCCGCTTCATAAAAATTAATCGAGGAGAGGCCTACACCTTGCCCTGCCTCTCCTCCCACCGCTATACAGGCAGTGCCCGCAGGCGTACTCTCCGGTATGGTGGCGTTCTCCAGGCAGGAAGAAAGATGAAAGTTCGAGCATCTGTCAAAAAAATTTGTGAGAAATGTCGCGTCATCCGCCGTCGAGGCAGAGTGATGGTGATATGTACTAACCCAAAACACAAACAACGCCAGGGTTAGAAAATCGGAAAATTAGGAATAGCAGATAGCTGCTGCCTAATTCAACATTGTAGCCAAACAGGAAAACTAGGGAGACAAAAGTGTGGCACGGATTGCCGGGGTAGACCTTCCACGCGATAAGCGCGTCGAAATAGGTTTGACATACATTTACGGAATAGGCCTGTCTCGGGCCCAGAAAATTATCGCTGCAACAGGCGTAAATCCTGATACTCGTGTCAAGGATTTAACAGAAGCAGATGTGACCGCCCTGCGGGCTCATGTAGAAAGCAACTACCAGATCGAAGGAGACCTCCGGCGCTGGGAGTCAATGAACATCAAGCGCCTGATGGATATTGGGACTTACCGCGGTCGGCGTCACCGTTTGGGCTTGCCAGTTAGAGGCCAAAGAACCCGCACCAACGCCAGAACCCGCCGGGGTGTCCGCCGAACTGTTGCGGGCAAGAAAAAAGCACCTTCCAAGAAGTAATATCTTTTTGGGAAAATTACGCTGGGGGCTGCGGGCTCCTAGCGCTTCGGGAAATTAGTTGACAGAAAAGTTAAAGAGACTCATATGGCGCGACCACAAACAGGCAAGAAATCTGGTGCAAAAAAGCAGAAACGGAATGTACCGAATGGGGTAGGCTACATCCAGTCTACCTTTAACAACACGATTGTGACTATTACTGACCTCAATGGCGAAGTCATATCCTGGGCATCAGCAGGTTCGAGCGGTTTTAAAGGAGCTAAAAAGGGAACGCCTTTCGCAGCTCAAACAGCAGCAGAAAGTGCAGCCCGCCGAGCCAATGACCAAGGGATGCGCCAAATAGAAGTAATGGTCAGCGGACCAGGAGCAGGTCGAGAAACAGCTATTAGGGCGCTGCAAGGGGCAGGACTAGAAATTACTCTGATTAGAGATGTTACCCCAATTCCTCACAACGGCTGTCGCCCTCCCAAGCGGCGTAGAGTCTAAAACGATTTGAGATTTTAGATTTTAGATTTTGGATAATGGCTAATTGCTGAAAGCCAAAAACTAATGCTTTCAACTATTGCCCCGTCCATCCAAAATCCGAAATCCGTTCAGGGGTATGCTCTGCAATCTAAAATCCAAAATCAAAAATCCAAAGTGGAAAAGGGAGGTCACTCCGTGGCGCAGTTTCAAATTGAATGTATAGAGTCTCATACTGACAAAGACCGGAGTCAGTACGGAAAATTCGTCCTCGAACCCCTCGACCGCGGTCAAGGAACAACGGTTGGGAATGCGCTGCGGCGAGTTCTGCTGTCAAATCTGGAAGGAACAGCAGTAACTTCAGTCCGCATCGCAGGTGTCAATCACGAGTTTGCCACGATCGAAGGGGTACGAGAAGATGTTCTCGAAATCCTGCTGAATATGAAAGAGGTCGTCCTCAAAACTCATTCTCAGCAGCCGCAAATAGGTAGATTGCGGATCGAAGGACCTGTCACAGTTACCGCAGATCGATTCGATGTACCTTCTGAGGTAGAAATAATCGATCGCTCTCAGTATATTGCGACTCTCTCCCCAGGCTCAGTTCTGGAAATGGAATTCAGAATTGAAAAAGGGATCGGATACCGAGCTGTAGACCGTAGTCGCGATGATGGATCTGCTTTGGATTTTCTGTCCATAGATGCCATTTTTATGCCGATTCGTAGGGTCAACTATAGTGTTGAAGACGCTCGCGTAGGCGGCACTGTCGAGAAAGACAGGCTGATTATGGAAATCTGGACTGATGGTAGCGTGACTCCTCAAGAAGCTCTGAGTCAATCTGCTCACATCCTGGTAGACCTGTTTGCACCTCTCAAAGACATCACCCAAGATTCCCTCAAACCCGAATCTCAAGGTGTAACCGATCCTACCAGCCAAATTCCGATCGAGGAATTGCAATTGTCAGTACGGGCTTACAACTGTCTCAAGCGGGCTCAGATTAACTCCGTGGCAGACCTATTGGATTATACCCAAGAAGACTTGCTCGAAATCAAAAACTTCGGGCAAAAGTCCGCAGAAGAAGTGATTGAAGCTTTGCAAAAGCGCCTGAGCATTACCTTGCCACAGGAAAAATCAGCTAAAAGTTAATCCAACGGTAATGAGTAACAAAGTTTTGATTTAGCCACGGCTAGCTCCAAAGGCCACGCTTGTGGATGAGCTTTAAATGCAAAATTTAAAACTCATAACTCAAAACTATTCACTTACCAATTACCAATTACCAATTACCAATTACCAACTGCTATGCGTCATCGCTGTCGCGTCCCCCAACTCAATAAACCCGCTGACCAGCGTCGCGCACTACTGCGCTCGCTGACCACCGAATTAATCCGTCACGGTAAAATTACTACTACTCTCGCCCGCGCCAAAGCGCTGCGTTCAGAGGCGGACAAAATGATTACTCTGGCAAAAGATGGCTCCTTAGCCGCTCGCCGCCAAGCTATGGGCTTTATCTATGACAAACAGTTAGTACACGCACTGTTTGATGCGGCAAAAGAACGGTACGGCTCACGTAACGGTGGCTACACCCGCGTGGTGCGAACTGTCCCCCGTCAAGGAGACAATTCCGAAATGGCGATCGTCGAACTGGTTTAATTCAATTTTGGGTTGGATATTTTTGATTTATGACTGAAAATCCCAAATCGGAAATCGACAACCCCAAATCGATGCAGCGTGTTGCTCTTGTCATCCAATATCTCGGCACTGACTTTCACGGTTGGCAGCGACAGCCGAATCAGCGTACAGTACAAGAAGAGATTGAAACAGCAATTTCCACTGTTCTAGAGCGTCCGGTAACGCTGCACGCGGCTGGGAGAACTGATGCGGGAGTTCACGCCGCGGCTCAAGTAGCCCATTTTGATGCCGATGGCCCAATTCCAGCTCACCGCTGGGCAAGCGTTCTCAACTCTCGACTGGCAAAAGATATTTTAATTCGAGCTTCGGCAAAGGTGGAACCTACCTGGCACGCTCGGTTCTCAGCCAGTTGGCGGCGCTATCGCTACACCCTTTATACAGACCAGACTCCTAATTTGTTTGTGCGTCCTTTTGCTTGGCATTATTATCACGCCCCTGTGGATGAATCTTTGATTCAGGCAGCTATGGTACCCCTGATCGGGCACCACCATCTAGCAGCTTTCCACCGCGCGGGGTCTGCCAGGCCGCATTCTTGGGTGGACGTACAAGCAGCAGAGTGTCACCGTTGTGGGCCTACGATCTATATCGAGGTTCAGGCGAGCGGGTTTCTGTACGGGATGATGCGGCTGCTGGTGGGTTTGCTGGTGCAGGTGGGTCGCGGGGAAAGGGCGATCGAAAATTTTACAGATATCTGGGTCAACGAACGTCGAGAATTGGTAAAATATGCCGCCCCCGCTCAAGGTTTGTGCCTGCTGCGAGTTGGCTATCAAGACTTTCCCTTTTCTCAAGATGTCTGGTACGACACTCAGCCAAAATTAGTCATTAGTCAGTAGTCAGTAGTCATTAGTCATTAGTCATTAGTCAGTAGTCAGTAGTCAGTAGTCATTAGTCATTAGTCATTAGGTAACTACTAATATAAACTAAGGACAACTGACAACTAACAATTAAAAGCTGACAATTAAAAACTGACAACTGACAATTAAAAACTGACAACTAACAATTAAAAACTGACAACTAACAATTAAGAACTGACAACTGACAACTGACAACAGTTAACAGTTAACAGTTAACAGACAACTCACAACAAACAATGAACAAAAGTTACGTCCCTACTCAAGACTCCCTAGAGCACAATTGGTACGTGGTCGATGCCGCCGACCAACGGCTCGGTCGTCTGGCAACTGAAGTTGCCATGTACCTCCGGGGAAAACACAAACCAACTTACACTCCTTCTATGGATACCGGCGATTTTGTAATTGTCATCAATGCTGACAAAATCGCTGTTACTGGCAAAAAACGCACCCAGAAAATCTATCGTCGCCACTCTGGAAGACCGGGCGGCATGAAAACCGAAACTTTTGCGAAATTGCAAGCACGTTTGCCCGAAAGAATTGTCGAAGAAGCGATTAGAGGAATGCTGCCTCACACAGCATTGGGCAGACAACTGTTTACCAAGCTGAAGGTGTACGCTGGCCCTGAGCATCCGCACGCTGCTCAAAAACCACAAGAATTAATTGTTCACACGATTCCAGGAGGAAATGAGTAATGCAAGCAACAGATACCGGCCGCGCGGTGTACTGGGGTACTGGCCGTCGCAAGTGTTCCGTAGCACGAGTACGTTTGGTTCCCGGCACTGGGATATTGACTGTCAATGGTAAAGATGGGGATTTGTACTTGCAATTTAACCCAACTTATTTGGCCCTGGCTAAGGCTCCTTTGGAAACTTTGGGTCTGGAAAATGAGTACGATATTTTAGTAAAAGTCGAAGGTGGCGGGTTGACAGGTCAGGCTGACTCCATTCGCTTGGGTGTCGCTAGAGCACTGTGCCAATTAGACCCTGATAACCGCAAACCTCTCAAGATTGAGGGGTATTTGACTCGTGACCCGCGGGCGAAAGAGCGGAAAAAGTACGGTTTGCGGAAAGCTCGGAAGGCTCCTCAATACTCCAAGCGGTAATCGAGAGAACCAGGAACAAGTCCGAGGGAAGAGGGAAGAAGGAAGAGGGAAAAATTATCCAGATTCCATCCTCCTTTTTTTCAAGGTCTATTTCTGATCCCCGATGGGTGCTTTCACATCCCATCTGGCAAAATCACGGCGGCTGTTGGTACGCAAGTCCGAGCACGGCTAAAATGGTTGTAAAGTAAAAAAAATAGAGAGTAAAAAACAATGGCGAAAGCTGGCATTCACCCTCAGTGGTATCCCGAAGCTGAGGTTTATTGCAACGGGGAACTTGTGATGACTGTTGGTTCTACTAGACCCAAGCTGCAAGTTGATGTTTGGTCTGGGAATCATCCTTTTTATACTGGGACTCAGAAGATTATTGATACTGAAGGTCGTGTGGAACGCTTTATGCGGAAATATGGCATGACGGAAGTGGAAATGCCGAAGGCAGATGCTTCTTCTGGCCCGATCAAAATGGAAGACCCGAAAGCGGATGCTGCTAAGGCTGCTGCTAAAGGCAAAAAGAAGAAGTAGCCGGATTGTCATTTGTCCGCAGTTTGTTGAGAGTAGTTTTTTTCTACTGACAATTTACCGCCTTCGGATTGCAGATTTTAGATTGAAGACTTGCCCTTGCCAGCAGTTGAGTTGGATCGACATTCTATTCCAACTGCTCTTCAATAGACATCTCCCCAAAAGGCTAGCAAGGGCAGACCCCATGCGTACCCCACAGGAATTATTGGAGATGTCTAATTCTAAAATCTCAAATCTCAAGTCTCAAATCTCAAATCTCAAATCTCAAATCGATTGACAGAGGACAACTGACAATGGCTGAATCTTATTTACTGGATAAATTGAAGTCGGTAGAGCAAACTTTTCATGAGTTGACTCGCCGCATGGCTGACCCGGATGTCGCTAGGGATAATTATGAGTTTCAGCGGGTAGCGAAGGCTCGATCGTCCTTAGAAGAAGTGGTCGATACTTTTGATCTGTGGAAAACCACGACTGATGATTTAGCAGGTGCGAAACAAGTTCTGAAAGAGGCTGCGGGCGATCGAGAATTGCAAGAAATGGCTGCCTTGGAAGTTGAGGAACTTGAATCGAAGCTGGAAAATTTGGAAACCCGTTTGAAGGTTTTGCTGCTGCCGCGCGATCCCAACGACGATAAGAATATTATGTTGGAAATTCGGGCTGGTACTGGTGGAGATGAGGCTAGTATTTGGGCGGGAGATTTGCTGCGCCTGTATTCGCGTTACGCTCAAACTCAAGGCTGGGTGGTGAAGTTGGTGAGCGAGTCGCTGGCGGAAATGGGTGGCTTTAAAGAGGTGATTCTGGAAGTTACGGGCGACAGTGTTTACAGCAAACTGAAGTTTGAGGCTGGGGTGCATCGGGTGCAGCGGGTGCCTGTGACTGAGGCGGGCGGCCGGGTACACACTTCGACGGCGACGGTGGCTGTGATGCCGGAGGTTGATGAGGTGGAGATTCACATCGATCCGAAGGATATTGAGATGAGTACGGCTCGATCGGGCGGTGCTGGCGGCCAAAACGTGAACAAGGTGGAAACTGCTGCGGATTTGTTTCACAAGCCGACTGGGATTCGGATTTTCTGTACTGAGGAGCGCAGTCAGTTGCAGAATAAGGAGCGCGCGATGCAGATTTTGCGGGCTAAGCTCTATGAAATGAAGTTGCGCGAGCAGCAGGATGAGGTGAAGGAGCGGCGTTTGGCTCAGGTTGGTACTGGTTCGCGATCGGAAAAAATTCGCACTTACAACTATAAGGATAATCGGGCTACCGACCACCGTTTGGGGGAGAATTTCTCGCTCAATACTGTTTTGGAAGGGGATATTGAGGGGATTATTCAGACTTGCATTTCTCAGGATCAGCAGGAACGTTTGGCTGAGTTGGCTGCTTCTACTTCTAATTGATTGGTTGATAGGGAACTTAGGCGCATTTTTGGGTGTGCCTTTGTTCTGTGATGACTTGGCGGATGTAATCGGTAAAAAATGATACCAATTTCATAAAGTAGCACGACAGATCTACCCCCCCCAACCCCCCCTTGGTAAGGGGGGGCTAAGAGTTCCATCTATAGCAGGACTTTATGAAAATGGTATGAGATCTTGCACCTTTCTCAATTAGCTGTAATCGAAAAAAACAATTTTAATGGAGTTTAATAGGAAGTGAAATTTAGGGTACTCGAAACACTAATTGCTAGTTCTATTCTTCTATCAATTTCATCCTTGTCATCTGCTCAAAGTAATCAAGAAGATTCTACAATTCTACCCACAGGAACTTACTACTCTCAAGGAACCATGTTCAATAATTCCCGGAGAGAAATTGCACATAAAAACAATAGAATCTGTATTAAGATTGTCAAGGGCCCTGCAAATCCTTACAAGGGAGTGGAAGATATCACAATTAGCAGCGTGTCTTTTCAAAAGGGCAAATTCTATATTGATGCTACCGGAGAAGAGTTAATCTTAGAAAAAAATGGAAACGTAATAAATAGTGGTCGTGGTGGTGTATGGGAGTATAGAGGCACGTCACCAGATCCCAGGAGTCAACCTATACAGGCTCAAAAAATGGCAGAGTGTGTAGCGGCTCAAGGACGATATGTACAGAAGATGCAAGGAATATCCATCTCAGGAATTGATTTTCCCAAGCATTAACCATGATCAACATAGGTGGCGGTTAATGGGGGACTAGGCGCAAGCTAGGCTGAGCCTTTGTTCTGTGATGACTTGGCGGATGCGGTTGAGTAGGGCTTCCCAAATTGCATCGGCGATCGCCACTGGATACTTGAAATGTTCCAGGTCATACTGTACGATGATTTCTAGGGGTGCTAAGGTTTGCTGGTTTCGACAACTGGTAATTGTGGCGATCGCCTCTTGCTGCCATCTGGCAAACAGTCTATAGCTGAAAAAGGAACTGCATTTTTGTCCTTTCTGGTTCAGGTAAACGACTATTACTTGGTGCTGTTTGGGATACACTTTGACTATGCGGTTGACGGGCATTCTGAGGGCTTCGGCTGCTTCTATTTTGGAGATTTGCCAGCACTGGGGTTTGAGCCAACCGGAGGCTGTAAGGCTTTGACGTGTGTGGCGTGTCTTGCGATTCATTTTGCTCTCCCCGACCGATGATAAATAAAATTACGATTTTAAAAGTATTTACAGAATAACTGGTAAATTTTTAGCTGTCAAGCACGAAAGACAAATTTGTTGGTAGATAAGTAAACTAGGAGTTGTGTTTATCTGGTGACTAATACTGTGGACTCAGAAGCTAAGAAAAAACTGAGCGAAGTTGTGAAGCTAGCGCGTGGCGACCTGAGTTTTAGCGCTTTTGGTAGGCTATTGGGAGTCTCTGGTGCTGCTGTTCAGTATTGGGAAAAAGGTCAGGTGCTCCCGGATACGAAAAATTTGACTCAGATTGCGGCAAGAGCGGGCTTTACGATGGAAGAGTTAATGGCTCATCTCGAAGGCAAACCAATGCCGGAACCTGTCAATACCAACGAGCTGCTTAAGAAAATTCAATGTATGCCGATTAGTGAGTTAGCAGTGATTGGTAGAGCTGTGATGGATAGACTCGCGGCGGCGGCTGAGTCTTCTGGGTAAGCACAGTTGAATGGATCGAAGGTGCGATCGCCCTTAAAAATTTTTACCACTCATGGTCATAACAAAGTCAGTAGTTTGTCAAGAAAAAGTATACTTTAACTCAAAATGTATGCTTCTCCGAAAAAGACATGATTGGATATGAAGTTGATAGCAGCGACGTAGCTTAAGTCAGATTTCTAAGGTCATTGATTTTGTTATTCAAGTTATCATTGTGGGGTCTACTATTGTATGTCTTGGAAAGCCTGGGGAGCTTGTTGAAAAACGAAGAGCGAAAGAGGAATTACGGAAAACGATTCCTCGTCCCCAGGCTTTGCCTCCTGTGAAGCTGCGATAAGCGAGGCAGAGCAAGAGTGATATGGGTTCCCAGGCAGAGCCGGGGAACCAGCTTGCATCAGCTAAGATATCCTAGTTTTTAGCCGCCCCAAACTTTCTTTAAAACATCTTCAGGAGAGATGTCGGCCATCTTCCCAGTAGGAGATTTAATGCCCAAAAATCGATCGCTCTTAGGTAACAATTTTGCTGGATCGGTGGGGCCGAACAAAGCTATTGTATAAGTTTGAACCGCTACAGCTAAGTGCATGGGCGCACTATCTGTACACATCATCAAATTAGCCGCAGCAATCATGGCGGCTAATTTGCCAACATCATCGGGTGATGTCACTTTCACCTGGGGACACAACTTGATTAGTTGGGCCACAAAACCAGCATCTTCTGGCCCTTGAACCACCACCACTGGTAAATTTGGCTGTCGCTTTTGACAATCTTCTATTATTTGCTTCCAATTGTCGATCGGGTAAATTTTGTCAATACCTTTAGACACAGCTAACTGACTAGAACCGCCGTGAATTAAAATGTAACCACTTTCTTTAATCCCCAACTGTTGCTGTTGGGCTTCCGCCCACTGAATGTCCTGTTTTGGTACATTAATTGCGATCGCAGGACACGGATTTTTAATGTTGAATCCTTGCAGCAAATCGTGGTACATTGAAGCTGCGTACTGTTGTGTTTTCAGCGGTACGGGATTGGTGAGAAATAAACTATTGTTGCTTCCGGCATAGCCAACTCTCTGGGGAATGCCCGTCAGCCATAGCAAAAGTCCGACTGTCCAACGCTGACCCAGGGAAATCACTGCTTCGTATTCGCGATCGCGAATTACACCTAGCAAATTACCCCAATCCGCCATCGCATTCCGGTCTTTGAAATTGTAAGTCAAGACTTCTTTGACAGACTTGCAGACTCGGTAAGCACTTTTTGCCCTCGGTTCCACCATGACATCAATTTGAGCATCGGGATAACACTGTTTGAGGTCATCAAGAGTGGGAAAAAATAAAATTTGGTCGCCAATTCCACCAGGGACAAGTGCTAGTATTCGCATCATAAACGATCGGACTATTATTTATACAAAGTAGCTCTCAGCGATCGGCTTTCAGCTATCAGCTTATAGTATTTCTAGACCTTAAAAGCTACGGGCTGACAACTAAACCACTGATTGAAGAGTACAGGACGCTCTTATTATATATATGTAGTTGGGTTAAAAACGGTTAGTAAATGCACTTATTAATTCCTGCGGCGGGTTCGGGGCGACGGATGGGTAGTCAGCGGAACAAACTGCTGCTGACTTTGGTGGGAAAACCTTTGTTGAGTTGGACTTTGGCGGCGGCTGAGGCTTCGGGGCACATTACCTGGATTGGTATCATGGGCCAGCCTGATGATTTTCCCGATTTTGAAGCAATTTTGAGCGATTTATCTTTGACTAAGCCTGTGAAACTGATTCAAGGTGGTGCCACCAGGCAAGAGTCAGTTTACAACGGTTTGCAGGCTTTGCCTGCTGAGAGCGATCGAGTGTTGATTCACGATGGGGCGCGATGTTTGGCAACTGCTGAATTGTTCGATCGCTCCTCAGAGGCACTTTTGAGCTGTCCCGGCTTGATTGTTGCCATCCCGGTCAAGGATACGATTAAGGTGGTGGATGAGCATCGAATTGTGCGAGACACACCGGAAAGGAGCAATTTGTGGGCTGCCCAGACTCCCCAAGGATTTGAAGTGCAATTATTGAAAAAGTGTCATCAAGAAGGCCGAGAGAAAGGTTGGGAAGTTACTGATGATGCCGCTTTGTTTGAAAAATGCGGCTTACCAGTGCGAATTGTGGAGGGAGAAGAGACTAATTTGAAGGTGACAACTCCCGTTGATTTAGCACTAGCTGAATTTATTTTGCGACAGAGAACACTGACAGTTGACAGGTGACAGTTGGCAGTTGGTAGTTGGCAGTTATTACCAATTACCAATTACCAATTACCAATTACCAATTACCAAATCTAAAACCGATAGTGTTATCCTATAAATATCATAGCTGGAAATAAACATATGATTTCTGTTGTGCCGATCGCACCACCGTTAACCCTAGGCGAAAAGCGAGTGGTGTTTAGAGATATTAGTTGGGAGGGTTATCAACAACTGCTCAAGATTTTTGGCGATAGACGAGCGGCTAGATTGATATTCGATCGAGGGACTTTAGAAATTACCATGCCTTTAGAACAACACGAATTCTCCAGATGCTTAATCGAACGACTGATTATTATTTTGGCTGTAGAACTAAGTTTGAAGATTAAAACAATGGGTTCAACAACCTTAGATCGATCGGACCTAGAACGCGGTGCAGAACCAGACAATGCCTATTACATCCAAAATCAGCCCCTCGTAGCCGGTCGTACCGTAGATTTAGCCACAGATCCAGCACCCGATTTAGTAGTAGAAGTAGATATCACCCATACTGATATTAATAAACTAGCTCTCTATGCTAGTATGGGAGTACCGGAGTTTTGGAGATACAATGGTAGAGAATGGCGGATTTATCAGCTAGAAAACTCTGAGTATTTAGAAGTGTCTGTCAGCCCCACTTTTCCGATTCTCCCCAAAGAAAAGCTCTACGAATTTTTGGCAGCAGCGCAGTTAGATGAGGTAGAAGCAGAGGTGAATTTCCGCAACTGGGTGAGAGAGATGGTAAAATCTAAGTAGCGAATCTATTGCAAATTTGATGTTTCATAATTGTCAATTACCTGTTTAGGAACTGCACTTTTTGTCTGAAATGACAGTCCGGAGTTTTGAGATATGCGATCGAAATAACAGAAGATCTGCAACGTCTTGGCTAGACATTGTGTAAACAGGTGGGTCGTCTTCATCTGTTTACGGGATAGAATTAAGAGGAAACATAGCATAAAAGACTAGGAGTCAACCCTATGTAAGCCATCCTGTTGAGCAGCGAAGAAACCGAATCTACGAGGGCGGAATTCGTCAACAGGTCGAGACCGAGCAAAATATTGGCAAAATGTCTATCGTGGTCTAAACCTCACCCTAGAATCTGAATCAACTATCTAATCGGAGGTTTTTGCGGGTGCGGAGCGATCGCAAAAACGTCTTTACTCGTATAATTGGAGGTGCAAACATTTGACAAAACAAGGAAACCCTTATGGAATGGAACCCCGAAACAACCTGGGTTTTTGCAGTCGGTCTTCTGGAATGGGAGGATTCTGAAACCTTTTCCCCTTTTCCCGATGCGGTTGAAGGACGATTTGACGCACAGTTGGTAGATTTTTTTCGCGAAAGTGGGGTTCCAGATCAGCAAATTATCTATTTGCAAGACAAAGAGGCTACCTTAGAAACTATTCGGGAAAGTTTACCCGAATTTTTGTCTAATACGGATGAAGATCACCTGCTGATTTGGTATTTTACCGGACATGGTGGCTGGGATTCTGACACGGGCGAATATTACTTTTACAACTACGACGCGCAAGCTGACGATACGGAAACACATTGGGCAATTTCTTCGATCTTTGATGATATTGAGGAAAACTTTAATGGATCGAAAGCCTTACTTTTGGCGGATTGCTGTTATTCCGGCGGGTTGATTGATGAAGTGAAACTTCGAGATACTGAGATTTCCTATGCCTGTGTCACCTCTGCCTATGCCCACAACACTTCAACGGGAGAATGGACTTTTACGGCATCGTTATTAAAGGGATTGCAGGGCGATCCGGTGGTGGATTTAGATAAAGATGGGATGATTACGCTGTACGATTTTGCTCGCTATGCTGAGTTAGAAGTAGCATTTATCGAGGATCAAAAGTCGATGTTTATCACGACGAATCACTTCGATCCGCAAATGCAGTTATCGATTGTTGAAGGAGATAGCGATCCGCATTTTGGCAGGCGCGTAGAAGTCGAATACGAAGAAGAATGGTACAAAGCTAAAATCTTGGATAGGAATGAAGACGACGAGTTTTTAGTGTATTATATCGCCGATCGTACCGAAGAATGGGTGACGGGCGATCGCATTAGTCCCTACGAACCCGAAATGTATGAGATTGGTTCATCTGTGGAAGTGCTAAATGAGGACGAGGAGTGGTGTCCTGCGACGGTGAAAAAAGCTTGGTATGGCTTACACTATATCAGCTACGATGATTATGATGAAATTTGGGACGAGTGGGTTGGGGGCCATCGTATTCGAAAATTAGAGTAAATTACTCACCGACAATCAGGTGCGGTGATTCTTGATATTACCAGAAATCAGGAGACGGCAGTGCCGTATCCCTACAATACTAATAATTCTTGTGGAACAGGCATCTTGCCTGTTCGAAGCTGGCGTTGGTTTCTCATGAAGGGTTGATCGGAAACTCGCCCCCAATATCAACCTCTGCGGCACTTGTAACTAAATCCAAAAATGCAAACACAGCCGGAATTAACAACCCATCCCGCAACACAGCCACCCCAATTACCCTCTCAAAATCCTTTGGCAAACTGCAAACTTTTACCTTGGCTGGTATCGGTTCCGCCGCCAAACGTGGCAGAATTGCTGTACCCAAACCTTGCACCACCATACTGACAATAGTTGAATCTTCGCTGAGTTCGTAAGCGATATTTAAGGGAAACTCTGAAGTTGCCAAATACTTGCGAAGTGGTATCGAACAAGCCGTTTCCGGCGGCTGCAAAATCAGCGGATAAGCAGCTAATTCTTCCCAAGAAATCTTAGCATTTAGTAATTTGGCACTTGGTGGCAGTAATACAATATATTTATCTCGTAAAATTTCCCTTGTTTCAAATTCATTGGAGATGGGAAGAGAGACAAAGCCGATGTCTGCTTTGCCCGATCGCAAAGCCTCTTCCACAGCCTGGGTATAATAGACTTCGGTGATGCTGACGGCAATCTTGGGAAAGCGATCGCGAAATTTGGCTATAATACCAGGCAGGATATGAGTTGCGACACTCCGAAAAGTAACTATCCGCACCTGGCCACCCTGCAAACCTTTTTCTAAATCCGCTTCTTTCAGCATCATTTCTAAGGCGCGGGCTATTTGATGTCCATGAATCAACACCCTTTCTCCCACAGGTGTCAGTTGAGCACCATGTCGCCCCCGATGAAATAGCTGCACTCCCAATTCGGTTTCTAAAGTGGCGATGGCGTGGCTGACTGCTGACTGGGAAAGTTCTAATTGCAAAGCTGCTTCGCTAAAGTTTGCACAGTCTGCTACTGCTATTAAAGCCTGAATTTGAGAGAGTTTCATCCGCCGCGTATTGATTTCTTTCATATAACCAATAACTGATATGTCTAAATGTATTCTGGAATTTCATGAGACTTTTTACTCCTACCCCTGTAGTTCGCGATCGGCAATTCATGGCTTAAACCTCAAAGTACCCGCCGGGAAACGTTGCGGGCTAATCGGTCAAAATGGGTGTGGCAAAACTACATTTTTTCTATTAGCAAATGGCTTGTATCAACCGCAGCGGGGAATCATTAGCTGGGAAGATGAACCCTTCCGCTACGATCGCAAATATTTGATGCAATTGCGCCAACAAATCGGGCTGGTATTTCAAAATCCTGAACATCAATTAGTTGCTTCGACGGTGGAAGAGGATATCTCCTACGGGTTGTACAATTTGGGTTTGCCCCAACCGGATATTGCTAGAATGGTTCAGGAGGCGATCGAGCAATTTGATTTAACTGAATTAGCTACTCAACCAATTCACAATCTCAGTTTAGGACAAAAAAAGCGCGTGTCGATCGCTGATATCATGGTTCTCAAACCCAAATTACTGCTATTAGATGAACCTACAGCCTATCTCGATCCACGCCATACGGGACAACTCATCGGTTTACTCCAAGAAATTCACGCCAGTGGTACTACAATTCTCTTAGCAAGTCACGATCTAGATTTTATTTATCGCTGGGCTGATTGGGTGTTTGTGATGGATGGGGGACAACTGATTTTAGAAGGAACACCGGAAAGCGTTTTTGCTCAACGGGAGGTTTTGGAAAAATTGCAGCTTGGTGTACCGCTGGCCATCGAGTTGATGGAGCAAATGAGGGCTATGGTTGAGAAAGATGATAGCTCACAAATGCACACTTTTGAGCAATGGCAACAACAAATTTTACAAAATCGGCGACTTTAGTTATGGGTTTTTGGTTCTGAGTGATTGATTAGTAGTTTGCGAAATAGATATTATGTATGATTTTTATCACTCAAACACCACTGTTTTATTCCCTTGACACTCTCCTGCCTGAAGGCGAGGAGATTCTTAAGAGATTTCTCTCTAAATATCCCTATTTCTAGGGTTCCCAGACTCCTCACGTTTGCTCAAACGAGCGTGAGGATATATTCTGAGCGTTTAGGCGCGAACGCCAGGTTTCGCGGAGTCCCCGCGTACCAAATTCAAAGCTCGCGAGCGAATAGTTTTTGCTGCACCAATATCGGCGTGTTCATGGTGTCCGCATTCAGTGCAAATGAACTTTTCGCAATCTCGATTAGACTTGTCGATATGACCGCAATTCCGACATTCTTGGCTGGAGTATTGAGGATTAACTTTGATTACTATTTTTCCTTGCTTTGCAGCCAGATACTCAATTTTCAAAATTAATTCGCCCCAACCCGCGTCAGAGATAGAGTGATTTAAACCCTTCTTCCTTGATTGTCCATTTTTGAGAAACCTACCTGTTTTCTCATTGACTTTTACCCGACATCGCCGCATCATGCCTGAAATATTCAAGTTTTCCAGAGCAATCGCGTCAACGTTACGAGAAACTATTTTATTAGCAACTTTCCACTGATATGCTTGGCGCTTGTCGCTAATTTTCTGGTGAAAAAGTCCTAGCTTTTTGGCAGCTTTTTTGCGATTTCTGCTACCTTTCACTTTTCGGCTAACCCGTCTCTGTCTAATTTTCAGAGTGCGCTTAGCTTTCTTACTTGTTGAAAACCTGGGGTTTTCGATTTGAGTTCCATCAGATAGATGAACTAATTTTGTAATTCCCATGTCACAACCAATTACTTTGACAACATCTTTGAGAGGTTTCGTCGTGTAATCGGGGATAGATTTGTCCTCAATGCGGAGCGAGAAATACCAACCATTTTGTCGTTTTCTTACCGCACAAGCTTTGATGGTAAAGCCGCTGGGGATTGGGCGCGAGTTATAGAAACGCATCCAACCTAACTTTGGTAGGTAAATTTTACTGCCCTGTATCTTTACTCCCATTACAAAAGTAAAAGAAGTAAAGTTACTGCGGTTTTTAAATTTAGGAAAGCCACGCCCGTCGCAGAAATTTTTATAGGCAGTGTCTAACCGTTTAATATTCTGTTGTAAAACGGTTGAATCTATCCCACTGAACCAAGGTCTAGCTGCTTTTAATTCGGGCAACGCGGTGATTTGAATGTCGCCTGGATTGCGTCGAGGGTTTTTAACTTTACCCTCTTTATCTGTTTTACCCGTCTTCCAAGGTTCGCCAGTCGCGCCGTTTTGGGAGACACAACTGGTCAAGGGACAGGCTTCACTTTGCGTCCTAATGTCGCAATAGTTGCCTTGAATGAATTGTTGGCTGTATTGAGTAATTCTGTCGTTAAGACACCAATTATAATGGCTTCGTAACATACCTAACCAACTGAACATCTTTAAGTCTTGTGTTTGACTTGGGCGTAACTTGTATACATAGTTTGTTAACAAGTTTAACTCCTCCCTTTTTTGAGATTCTATTAGTATACAGTAAAATACTTGTATATTTTTTTTGTCTTTATATTTACTTAAGAAAGAGGATTTGAGCTTATACTTTTACTTGCAAAGCCGTCCTACAAGGACGGGGTTTTAAACCCCAATTTTCGATAATTAACGGAATTTCTGCTAAAAATTCTTTGGATTGTTGTCGCCACATCAAATCTAACAGACAATGGTCTTGGCGGCTGACCCAAATTGCGATGCGTCTTACTGTATCGGAAAAGTGCAATTCCCACTTAGCTTGTAGAGGTTGTGCGATCGCCCTGAAAGCCGGAGCAATTTCTTCCCTAGATAAATCAAATCCTGATAATTGCCATTCTATCCTGGTGAGGAACAGTCCCGCAGCAAAGTCTGTGTGTTGATTGGCGTGGATAATATTACCATTATGCTGATAAATAAAGTTGGCAAATGTGGCGACTAAACCGCGTCTATCTGGACAAGCAATCAGGAGAGTTGCTGTAGGAAGTGTCATACAAAGTCAAAGTCCTGGGGATTAGTGTGGCTCGCATTTTTGTCAACTCTCAAACAGATTAATCTGCTACTCTTTCGGAGACTTCACCTTCGCAAATGGTGAGTTGCGAAGGCTGACATCGTTTGATAATTATACTAACTCTTTTTGCTCCTTCGCTTTCCAAGTCTTCGATATAGCCTGGAGTATGGATTAAGGCTTCTTTATCGCTGTCAAAGGGACCAAAATAGTAAGTGCAGCGGGGAAAATTGGTAATAATTTCTACCCACCATTTTTCTTGTCGTTGACTGTGGGTGGGCTGGGCAAGGAGAGACAAGACTACAACGCATATACAGAATAAATAAAATCCGAGCATTGTTCTTCTTCGGGTAGATTTATGTATTATTTAAATTTACCAAGGCAATTTAGGCGATCGAATCAACCTCTGTGCTGATTTTGAGTCAATTGAATCACGCACCCGCCCCACTTTGCGTGTAATCTCCAATCCGGTAGCATCTGAATTATTCATCCCTCTATTCTCTCCCTCTGTGTCCTCTGTGTTCTCTGCGGTTAAATTATTCCGATGCTACCAAAAACGATATAATCTCAAATCTAAAGCAAAACCCGCCTGTGCGGGTTGTTTGCTTGCTGAAAAATTCTCTTTTGCCAAAGCCGGTTACTAGGTAGAACTCAGAAGGCTGAAGCTTAGGACTTACCTTTGGGGAAATGGTCAATCCCAGCCCAACCATAAAAAACCAGTTCGTTGTTTTGGACTCGACACCTGTCTACTCGCAGTTGAGTGCCTTCGAGAGCAAATTTGTCTAAATCTAGCAAGTTGTTGACGTGGGCAATTATCGCTTTGGCCAAGTTAACTGCTTGCTCGTCACCGCCGTAAGTAACGCTGACAAATTGGATTTTGCGCCGTTCCTCTACTTGCAGTTGAGCAGTAATATCTATCTTGACTGGTTCGCCAGCATCGCCTACGGTAATTTGGGACTGAAGGCGAATGGATTTATCAGCACCAAAGCTGACTTCGGTGTTTTGAAAATGCAGAGATTGGTCTTGATAATTGAGCCGTTGCAGTTTTTCAACTACAAAAGGCGTATTGAATGAGGTGGTTAAGTCTGATTGGCTCAAAACTACTCGCATATTTGCCTGGGTAGGCTGTCGTAATTTAACTTGACCTGCAAAAATTGCCCCAAAATCAATGGAGAGTGCTTGCAAGTAGAGTTCCATTACTTCGATGCGAAGACCGTTGTACATTAACATTCCTTTGCCAATGAAGTCGAAACCGTCGATGCTTCCCTGCAAGAGTTTGGCTACAGGTTCGACTCGGATATTGGCTTGGGCCTGTTCCGAACGCTTGAATAAGGCCGCAATCGCAGCTCCTGCTACTTTGCTGACAAGGCGATCGCCACTTTGACCTTGAAAGGATGTACCGCTAAACAAAGCTGCTACCATTTATTCGTTTGCTCATCTACATTGGCTATTATAACCCCCTATTAAGAAATGTTAAAATAGCTTGTGCTTATGTACATTATAAGAATGAATTGTTTTTTGGCTGGGTCTGGAAAATAAAACTTCGAGTACGCCAGCGTGTAGGACATTCTAGAATTTTACAGGCTCAGGGGGGTGCCTTGGAGACAGGCTCGATCGAGTAATGCTCCATCCCAGAGGGTGTGTTCGATCGCAGCACAGAGCAAATTAGCACCTGTGAGATTAGCGCCGCGCATTACGGCTCCATTCAGGATAGCTTCTTCCAAGTCTGCACCGGACAAATCTGCGCCGGACAAATTGGCATGACTCAAATCTGCGTGGTGCAAAATTGCCCTCGCCAAATTCACAGCCCGCAAATCGGCACCACGAAAATCGACACCGCTCAAATCCAAATTCCCCATCGTCGCCCCAGCCAAAAAAGCTCCCCCAAAACTGGCGTCACCAACTTGAGCATTCCCAAAGTAGACTCCGCGCAAGTCAGCATTCCGAAAATCTGCTCCACGCAAATCAGCGCCACTGAAGTCAGCGCCTCGCAGGTTGGCTCGCAAGATGGCGCGCTGCAAATTCGCACCAGCGAGATTAGCTCCACTCAAGTTAGCTTGAGACAAATCGGTATCGGCGAGCTCGGCTCCCGATAAGTCAGCGCCAGCTAAATTATAGCCGGACAGCAATTTAATTTTGCCTTGGCAAATGGCTTCTATGTTAGTCATTACTTATATGGTCATTGGTCATTGGTTATTGGTCATTGGCATCGCTGAGCCCTTCGACTACGCCAGCGGTGCCGCGTAGCGTCGAAGGGTCATTGGTTATTGGTCAATTTAAGATGCTGAAGTTACCGAGGGAGTGCGATCGCCCACATCCTCCAACCAGACATTAGGTAGTTGACTAGGACGAGTTGGTAATTCCATCAAACCCATTTCTGCCAACCTGACGACGTTGCCGAGAGTATCCACCAAGGCTGGATCGAAACGACTGCCACTAATTTCCCGGCACTTTTCCCAAGCTGCTGTCAAACCCAAAGCTGGACGATCGCCCCGCCCTTGAGTCCACTCTTGAAAACACGCAACCAAGCCCAAAATCCGGGATGCGATCGGTATTTCTTCCCCTCGCAAACCGTCTGGCCTACCGCTACCGTCCCAGTGTTCCAGTTTATGCTTGACAATTTCGGCTACGGGTGATAGTTCCGGCATGGCTTGCAACAGTTGGGAACCGATGAAACTGCGATCGCGCCAAAATGTTAGAGTCTGTTGGTCAAAGCGATCGGGAGTTTGAGTAAACACCTCATTGGGGGCGGAAACTAACCCGACTCGAAACAGCAATCCCGCCAACCGCAACCGCCGCAACTGCAAAGCTGGCAAATCGAGAAGTTGACCCAAAGTTTCCGACAATGCCGCCACTTGCAAAGACGCGGTGGGATTTGCGGTATCGCGTTCATCCACGCGCTGGGCCATCCGCAGAAAAGCTTGAAGTTTATTGGCGTTCAAGTTGCGACTCACGCGCAGGGCTTGACCTTCCAATTCCCATAAGTCACGGGTTTGGCGGTTAATAGCCACCATTTGCTGCTGAGAACTTTGCAAGTAAGTCACGATCCGCGACACTACCCCGCTAATGTCTGCTAGGGGTGGGCCTACGGTGGTGAGGATTTCTCCGTAAAGTTGCAGCAGTTGGTCTGCCAAAGCCTTATCGTAATGTCGCGTTTGTTCTATAAAAATTTTTGCAGCCTCCGACACCAAAGATTGGTCAAAGGACCACAAGCCGTAGAATTTTCTTTCTATATCGATTTCTGGCTTACCTTGGGGCTGGTATTCTTGGTGTGAAAGTTCGCGACAAAGCACCATGGCTTTGTAGGTTGGGGCGAGGATAATTAAATTCCATTCCTGGATTATGGGGTCGATCGGATCGAGATTTATTAAAGATACATTTTCTAATTGACCGGTTTTGTGGTTGGCAAAACCGCTGTCGGCTACTGCACCGATGACAACCCGTCGAGAGGCCTTAGCAATATCAAAGTAGCGATCGGCTTCTTGCAAATACCATTTTCCCTGCTGGAATGTCACCAACACTAGGGGTTTGATTTCTAGTTCTCCCCCCCCACTGGTTTGCAAGATGTGGTCTTCTAGGGCGTGACACAGTGCTACTAAGGTATTTTTGAAATAAACGCCGTAGCTAGAAGGCAGTTTATTGTCGGGAAGTGTAGCTTGTAATCTGGCGAGAGTTGATTCTGGATTCATTACAAAAGGCGGTGCCGGCTTCTTAATTCATTGTAGCGGGCGATCGCACTTCTGGAAAATATCAAATTTTCGAGAGGGAAATTTGGGATTTTTCACCCCCAAATATAAGCTTTCCAACGCCCTGGCTGATAGTGGAGCCAGCTAGCGAGCGCAACTTTTTCTACAATCTGTGTCTTTTGCTGATGTGTTTTCCAGGGGAAACCTGTCTTGAGGAAGACTCCAGACAACTTAGCGATTATCTACTATTTTTAAAACCATACTGGTAAATAAAACCGTGATTCAACCAGAGCGGAGTTTAGGGGAACAGGCGATCGACAAAGTAGTTGAAATTGCAATTTCTAGCCAATTTGACGAATCAGAAAGTTTGTCAGTCAACGTCCAAACCCAACCTATACAGAAGACGCAGATACCCGACTTATTTTAAAATAAGTCGGGTATCTTAACTTGGCTTAAGGAAAGTTCCGTTACCAAACTCAATCCTCTGCAAAAATAAGGTACGGATATAAATTAATATCAATCAAGGGGAGCGATCGTTCGAGTGGCGATCGCTCCCTTTATTGATATTTATTAAGCCCATTTTCCAAAAAACAGCATAGCCACAGCCCCGACTTCTGCAAGAAATCGGGGCTTTAAAGTGTGATATATATGCTAGGAGTAATTCCTATTGCTCTCCAAGCTTTTTCAGATCTAAAACAAGTTTGTGTTATCGACCTTGTGACTCAGAAACATCTGCTATCAAATCATCTTTATCAACTTTCGGCACAAAATCAGGTCGTTCTTTGGATTCCCAACCGGGGGGGCGCTTGGAGTTGTACCAAGCAATGGAGCCAATACTAACCGCAGCCACAAATCCAACACCAAGAACTGCGAGGGGAATCATTAGGTTGCTATCTACCATTTTGTGCAAATCCTTATTTACTCTACTTATCTAGTATCTTATCTGCTATGCGCCCTAACTCAATGTATCTCAAGATAGAAAAAGTGTTGGAGTTGAGATGGGAGAATTATTCCCACGGCTGAATCCGGGGCCCCGGACTCCTTTGGTTTCGGTGATAATGTTGAGATGTTGGAAAATTGGAGCTAATTTGATTATGCTGTTGTCGATCGCATTGTTATTAGTCGCCAGTTTCGCGATCGGTGCTTTACCACTAACGGGTTGGGCGGTGAGAGTCTTTGCGGGCAAAGATTTGAGGGTATTGGGTACCGGCAATATTGGCGTGTCAGCCGCTTTCATTCACGGCGGAAAGGTAGCGGGAATTGCTGCGGTGTTGGCGGAAATTGCCAGAGGTATGATGCCAGTTTTGGCGGGGCGATTTTGGTTCCCCGATACACCTGCACTCGCACTCGCGCTGTTAATTCCTCTAGTTGCGGGCAGATATGCGATCGCCCGTGGAGGAGGAGTTACCAACGCTGTTTGGGGTATTTTCGCATTTTCCCCAGCGGTGGCTATCACAGCGGGCATTTTTGGGTTGCTGGTGTGGCGTTTGGCTGAGGTTGTGTGGGGTAAGGGCGATCAAGCGCGGCTGTTTGCTTCCCGTTGCGGATGTCTGTGCACCCCAATCTGGTTTTGGCTATGGCGACAAAATACCACAGAATTTTTAGCAGCGGCAGGATTAGCCTGTTTACTGTTCACAATTAGTCTGCGTCAGGGTGATGATATGGCCTTATCTAAATCGGAAAAATTGCTTTCTCTGGATAACTCATTAGATGCGAAAGTCTGTGGCGATAAAGCTGCGAAATTGTCTCTACTGAAACGAGCCAAATTTAATGTACCTCCGGGTTGGATATTATTACATTCATCGGGAATCGGGAATCGGGAATCGGGAATCGGGAATTTAGAAAACAGTGAAAATTTGTCAATCCCTAATACTTTAATCGAAAATCTAAAATCCAAAATCCAAAATCGAATCATTGTGCGCTCTTCTGCTGTAGGAGAAGACGGCGATATTAGTTCCGCAGCCGGACAATATCAAACTATTGGCCCTGTTTCAACGGCAGCTCAATTGCGGGAGGCCATTAATTGTTGTCGCCAGTCTTATTGGACTTCCGAAGCAGTGGCTTACCGTCGCCAGCGACAATTGCCTGATACCCAAATGGCTGTTTTAATTCAGCCTTATATTGACGGCCAAGTTGCGGGAGTCATGTTCACCCGCAATCCTTTAGATGGTGGTTCTCAGGTAATTATTGAAGCTTTACCGGGAGGAGCAGAATCAGTTGTTGGCGGACAAATTACTCCGGTTCATTTGGAAATTGATTTTAGTACATCTGAGTCACTACAAGCAAGTTTTATTAAACTTGAAAATAATTCATTTATTGCTCATTCGATTGTAGCAGAATTGGTAAAACAAGCGCAAGCAATCGAAGAATTTTTTCATGGGATACCCCAGGATATTGAGTGGAGTTGGGATGGTGAGCAAATTTGGATTTTACAAAGCCGCCCGATTACTAATTTGCAGCCATTCTGGACGCGAACTATTGCCGCTGAAGTGATTCCCGGTGCAATTCGTCCGCTAACTTGGTCGATTAATCGCCCGCTGACTTGTGGAGTTTGGGGAGAAATTTTTCAGGTGGTTTTGGGCGATCGCGCTGCTAATTTAAACTTTAATGAAACTGCGACTTTGCTGGGTTCTCACGCTTATTTTAATGCTACTTTGTTGGGCGAAATTTTTCGGATGATGGGATTACCGGAGCAGGGTTTGGAATTTTTGCTGAGAGGGCAAAAAATGGGCAAGCCACCTTTGGGGAAGATTTTGCCGTCTTTGCCCGGTTTGTGGCGTTTGGTGCAGCGAGAGAGGGCGCTCAATGGAGAATTTAAGGGCGATCGTACTGGTATTTTTCTACCTGCAATCCAAAAATTACAGAAGTCAGAAGTCAACCCCCCTCTACCCCAAGTCAACCCAGGGCTGTTTCATTCTCAGATAAATCATCGTTTTGTAGGGGTAGTGGATGGTGCGTGCCTACCCTCTTCGTCCACTGGTGAGATGGGGGCGGGCACGGGAGCACCGCCCCTACAAGAGAATGAAACAGCCCTGCCCCTACCCCCCCCAAGGGGGGAAATAAGAGGGGAAAATGCTCAAGATTTAATGGGATTGTTGGAGAGAACCGAGCAAATTCAGGAGTGGCTAAAACCGATTACTTACTACAATATATTAGGTCCGATCGGCCTGGCAATTCGTAAAGCAATTTTTCGGGTTCCCGACGAATGGTTAGACAATGATAATGCACCGGAAATTGCATCGGTACGAGCTTTACAGCAGTTAGCCCAAAAGTTGCGACAAGCTGCGATTTCGCAATCGGATGAAACTATTTCAACGGCAAAATTAGCCCAGATATTTGCTGAAAGTTCTGCTTTACAAGCGGAATTTGACCAGTGGCTTGATACTTACGGATATTTGAGTGAAGTGGGTACGGATATTGCTGTTGCTACTTGGCGCGAACAACCGGAAGCTTACCAGAAGTTGCTCCTAACTATGGCACAAAAATCGGTGGTAACTAATTTAGATGCAACTCGAAAATTAGGGTTGACTTTTTGGCAGAAATGGCGATTAGATAAATGTCAGGAAAGAGCGAGAGTCAAAAATGAAATTAGCCAAGTTTACGCGCGGTTGTTGGCTCATTTGCGCTGGACTTTTTTGACAATAGAAGCTGGTGGCTTAGCCATGGGTGTATTTCAGGAAACTGGGGATATCTTTTATTTGGAATTTGGTGAAATTCAGCAGTGGATACGCAGTGGCGATCGTGTTTCGTTTCAGGATACTATTAGGGAAAGGCGCGCACAGTTAAAAGTCGATCGCCTCCGCCCGATTCCTCCTGTAGTATACGGTAATCTACTGCCCAATTCTCAGGAAAAGACGAGAACACCAGCGACATCCACAACTAAAATCATCCAGGGAATTCCCGCAAGTATCGGCCGTGTCGAAGGCTTGGTCAAGATTTGTCGCACCGTGACTACAGATTTAGGAGAAAATGCGATCGTAGTAGTTCCTTACACCGATGCAGGTTGGGCTCCGCTGCTATTAGGAGCAACAGCAATTATATCTGAAGTTGGCGGCCAACTATCTCACGGAGCAATTATCGCTCGCGAGTATAAAATTCCCGCAGTCATGAATATTCCAGAAGCTACAACTCGCTTCCGAGACGGTCAAAAAGTGCGAGTAGACGGCTATCTCGGCACTGTAGAATTACTCGAATAAACGGAAAGAAAAATGTAAAAATTCATACATTCTGTAGGGGTGGGTTCCACCAACAATAATTGCCCAAAACAAACAATCTCGCAAACCCGCCCCCACCCCACAAAAAACCTTTCCTAAGCCTTCTGTAGGGGCGGGTTCCACCAATAATAATTGCCCAAAACAAACAATCTCGCAAACCCGCCCCCACCCCACAAAAAACCTTTCCTAAGCCTTCTGTAGGGGTGGGTTCCACCAACAATAATTGCCCAAAACAAACAATCTCGCAAACCCGCCCCCACCCCACAAAAAACCTTTCCTAAGCCTTTAAGAAATTTTGAACAACATAATTGCCAACATTTCTGCCAGAACTTAAACCATCCACGTTAGCACTCATGAAATGGATGCCTGCGTAAAGGCGACTCATACCAGATTCATCAGCAGCTTGGGCAAAGTTGTCAAAACTTCGCAAAGTGTTAACAGTTTTATCTCCCTTGTCCGCAAACCCAAAATCCGAACCAAATACAGAGTTCATGACAGGTTCTGCCGCACCGCTAAAGGTACTGTGACCCGACGTGTACTCAGGGAAGGGCGGAGTTACCAGCAGCGGAGTCCACTGGGGGTCGGCTGTCGTGTTGGGGTTGTTGTCCGTATCAGCTTGGCGGATAGCTGTGATGGGTCGCCACAGGTTGTACTGGTACTTGGCATCCCAGGAACTAATAGCTGCATCGGCTTCGGCAATATTTAGCAGGGCGAACAAGCGGGCGGTATCTTCGAGGGAGTTACCCGTCAGGGCCGATGCGTCTTGGGCGATTTGGTTCCAGTGGCCAGGAGGGGTAAAAGTACCTGCACCGTTGGCCCAAAATTTAGCAATGACTGTCTGGTCCGGGGTCCGCGTGAGACTGTCAATTTTGCCGATTTCTTTGACGTAGTTCACTTCCTCTGCGTACTTGGCACTGTCGAGGGCGGGAGGGCCAGCAGGACGGAATTGGGAACCGCTAGTCATCGCAAAGGGAGTCACATCTGGCCACTGTGGCAGCAAGGCGGAAGCCAAAGCGGGGGGCGTCGGCACCCAAGTTCCGGGGTTGGTGGTGGGGGTGTATGGCACTACTTTGGTTGCACCGTCTGTACTCCGCCAACTAATCATGTTGTCGGCAACCTTTTCTCCCAGGGCGATGCCGTCGTCTTTGGATTTGCCGTCGGGAATTTTGGCTAGAGACGATGCGTAGGCTTCATTGAATTTGACTGCTTGGGCTGGGTAAAGGCTGACTAACACGCGGTGGGCGGCCGCCGCCGTGGCTGCTTCTTCTGATGCGCCCGGTGGTGCATCTATTTGCACGCGGTAAGGGCTATATTTTTTACTGATGGAGTTAACAGCGTCGTAAATGGCTGCGTGAACCATTGCCATGTTGCGCGCAGCGAGGGGAGGTGCTGTGCTGGCTGTCCGCACCGCATCGAGGAGAGTGGTATTCCAGTCTGTGACAGCGTTTCCTAATATGTGAGTTGTGAAGTTGTTGGGGTTGATGGTGCTACTGTTGACTCCTGGTAATACTGCTAAATACTCTCCCGTAAGTTTGTCTTGGATTACGGTGCTGTTGCTGTTAGCACCCGCGCCTTGCTGGATGTTTAAATCTTCAAAGGTGAGGCCGTTTAGCAATCGAATTTTGTCATTCCCGTTGCCGAAATCGCTGATGTAGTCTGCTGTGGCTAAGGTTGTGCCTCCACTGCCTTTGGCAATGGCAAATATATCATCGCCCTCCCCACCGGTCATGGTATCGCCCTCTAGGCCACCGTAAATGATATCGTTGCCGGAGTTACCAACAATTAGGTCGCGACCTTTGCCTCCCCAGAGGATATCATCGTCTGCACCGCCAAAAATGCTATCGTTTCCTTGGTCGCCACAGATTTTGTCTTTGCCTCCATCCCCTTCGAGAAAGTCGTCTCCACTATTGGCATAAATTATGTCGTTGCCATCGGAGGCACTAATTGTATCTGATGCGGATGTTCCTTCGAGATAGTCAAATTTGGGATTTCCCGTGAGAGATGCCATTTTTTTTATTTTGTATTCTGGATTAAACAGCAAAGACTAATAATACTATCTATAATGATTAGGTCTGTTTGCTGCTGACTTAATCTTATTAAACTTTGTGCTTGGTTAGCAAATACCCCCACCGTAACTTAATTAAATCTTTAGTATTTAACGGGTTTTTATGAATTTTTTTCGATGTAAATATGCGTAAAAATACGGTTGTCAAAACTAATTTAAATACTGCATCTTTGTTAAATATTTACAATAAAACGGTTTTTTTAATGTTTAGATAAATACAGCGCGATCGATCTATCCCCGCCGTAGGGACAGGGCATTGCCCATTGGTGTCAACTTAACTTCTAACCCAGTCAGAGACTGCTGTTTGACTATTAAACTTCGATCCCCCCTAGCCCCCCTTAAGAAGGGGGGGATAAGAGTTCGATCTTTCGTCCCCCTTCCCCCCTTGGGGGGGGCTAGGGGGGGGTGGGGATGCGAGGGGGATCTAGACTTAGGTAAAAGCGAGAGATACCAAGGGTTTCAGGCGATTGTTGACACCTATGGGCATTGCCCTGTCCCTACTCGATAGACCTGGAATACCCTGTATGTTTTTGATTACCATAAAAGGAGCGTATTGTGTGAATAAATAAGTAAATATTTATTAAGCGCTTCTCAAGGCGGCGATCGCGTCTAGTTTGGCAGCTTGGCGGGCTGGGACAACGCCGAAGAAGAGGCCCACAGCACCGGAGACGCTGACTGCAAGGGCGATCGCCACGGGCGATATTCCAGCTTGTAGGGGTGTGAAATTACCGATGAGTAAAATGCCACTGACACCGACAAAAGTGCCGACTAGGCCTCCGGCGGCGGATAAAATTACAGCTTCGATAATAAATTGAAACAAGATATCTTGTTGGGATGCTCCGATCGCCTTTCTGAGCCCAATTTCCTGAGTACGTTCGCTCACCGACACCAGCATAATGTTCATAATCCCAATCCCACCAACTAACAAAGAAATGCTAGCAACGGCAGTTAACATAATTGTCAAAGCCCCAGAAATTGCCCCCATTCTTGCCATTAAATCTTTCTGATTTCTGACAGTAAAATCATCTTCTATGGTAGTTTTATGTCGCAATCTCAGCAGGTTTTCTACCTGAAATTGAGCCGCGTCCATTTTCGCTTCATCTTTAATAGAAATATATATAGATGTCACAGCTAAACCGTAGGGAGATTTTCGCCCGACAATGCGGTTTGCCATGGTGGCGATCGGCACTACGGCAGAGTTGTCATAATTAGTACCAAAAGATGTGCCTTTTGGTGCTAATACTCCAATTATTTTCATACTGACATTTTTAATCCGCACTTGTTGGTCGAGAGGATTAGTATTACCAAAGAGTTTCTCCGCTAATTCTGAACCAAGAATCACAACTTGGTTATTTTCCTTGACATCAATATCTGTTAAAAACCGCCCCTTTGCCATTTCAAAGCTTCGGACTTGCAGAAATTCGGGAATTGTGCCAAAAATCAAAGACGAAACATTTTTGTTACTGTAGCGAACTATTTCGGAACTGTTAAGTTCTGCGGAAACGCCTTGAACGGAGGGGACTTGAGAGGCGATCGCCTTTGCATCTTCTACTATCAGCGTCTGAGGTGCATTGCTAATTGCATTACGCCTAGCATTGGGTACTCCTGGCCTCACGATTAATACGTTGGTACCGAGGGATTGAACTTGTCCTGCAACATATTTTTGAGCTCCTTCTCCAACTCCAATCATCGCAATTACTGAGGCGTTACCCACAATCATCCCAATCATGGTTAAACTGCTGCGGGTTTTATTTGCTAGCAGGGTTTGACCGGCCATTTTGACGCTTTCAATAAAATTCATAATTGGGAATGGGAAATTGGGAATGGGAAATTGGTAATTGGGAATGGGTAATTGGTAATTGGTAATTGGTAATTAGAACAACAACTGCTTTCCTGTCAACTGCCAACTGTCAACTGTCAACTGACTAATTAAGCACTTCGGAGTGCAACAATTGGGTCTAGTTTTGCAGCTTGTTTTGCGGGCACGATGCCGAAAAATAAGCCGATGCTACCGGAAACACCGACTGCAAGGGCGATCGCCACTGGAGAAACACTAGCTTGCAAAGGAGTAAAAGCAGATACCAAAAGCACGCCACCAATACCAAATCCAGTGCCGATCGCCCCACCTGCCGCCGACAAAATCACCGATTCAATCATAAACTGAATTAAGATATCTTGCTCCGAGGCTCCGATCGCCTTTCTGAGTCCAATTTCCTTAGTCCGCTCAGTCACAGAAACCAGCATAATATTCATAATCCCGATCCCACCGACCAAAAGCGAAATTGCCGCCACAAAAGCCAACATCAACGTTAAAGCCGCTGTAATACTACCCAAAGTATTCATCAAATCTTTCTGATTTCTGACAGTAAAATCATCCTCCTTAGTAATTTTGTGACGCAATCTTAGCAGATTTTCTATTTGAAATTGCGCAGCTTGCATCATATTTTCATCTTTGATAGAAACCGAAATAAATGTGACTTTTGTACCGTAGGGAGAAGTTCTACCCACGATCCGATTTGCCATTGTTGTCAGCGGCAAATAAACATTCATATCTTGATTGTCACCAAAGCTAGAACCCTTAGCCTGCATCACTCCAATCACTTGAAAAGTCGAATTTTTGATGCGGATATATTGACCAATTGGCGGTGTATTACCAAACAATTGTTCAGCAGCTTCGGAACCTAAAGCTACTACATTTTCTTGTCGGGCTAAATCTAGTTTATTTAAAAAACGACCTTGGGCAATATCAAAGCTTCTAACTGTCAGAAACTCTGGAGTAGTTCCTACCACAGAAGACGAAACATTTTTGTTACGATAGGTAACGAGTTGACTATCATTGAGAGTTGGTGCAACTTCTTGGACAGAAGGAACTTGAGAGGCGATCGCCTCTGAATCTTCCAACACCAAAGTCTGAGGTGGAATCACGGGGCGACTTTGTGCTTCGGGACTTCCAGGAATAATAAATAGCAAGTTTGAACCCAGAGAGTTAACTTGTCCCTCGATAAAGGTTTGAGCTCCTTCGCCGATGCCAATCATCGAAATTACGGAAGCATTACCGATGATGATTCCTAACATCGTCAAGCTACTGCGAAGTTTGTTTGCCGTCAAAGTTGTGACGGCCATTTTGATGCTTTCAACAATATCCATAATTCGATTTTGGATTTTAGATTTTGGATTTTAGATTAGGGAATTGGGAATTGGTAATTGGTAATAGGGAATGGGGAATTGGTAATGTGTCAACTTAAGATTTAAGCCCATAATAAATCTCGCTTGTATTCGAGTCTATATCCCCCTAAATCCCCCTTAAGAAGGGGGACTTTGAATACTCTTTTTCTCCCCTTGTTAAGGGGGACTTTGACCGCTCTTGTCCCACCCCCTACTCCCCTTCTTAAGGGGAGTAGGGGGTGACTTTGACCGCTCTTGTCCCCCCCTTCTTAAGGGGGGTTAGGGGGGATCTCCGGGTTTAAAAACACCCTAGGGGCGATCAAGAGAAATAATGCCCAATGCCCAATGCCCCATACCCAATGCCCTATTCCCCATGCCCTACTTTTGATTCTTGATAATATCCTCCAACTTCTTACCTTGAGGAAGTTCTGTGAACACCCGATCGCCAGCCTTCGCACCCTCCAAAATCTGAATCTTATTACCTATCGTTGAACCAATGGTAACTGGGTGAAACTTAGGCTGCTGTTTCTCATCTGGAATCAACACACCTGTTTGACCTTTATTCGTCACAATTGCCACCGTCGGCACAACTAAAGCATTGCTCAGCTTTTGACCCACAAATCTCAAATCTACATTCATCCCCGACTGCAACAAATCTTTGCCCGTATCTATGGCTACTCGGACTTGAAATAACGTCACATCCCGTTCTTTGACAGCTTCTGGGGCAATTAATTTAACGCGGCCTTTAAAAACTTTATCTGGATAAGCATCTGCCACTATTTCCACTACTTGACCCGGTTTAATTTGACTAATATCGGCTTCCGGGACTTTCGCTAAGACTTCCACATCTCTTGCTAAAGCCACAATCGATGTCGAAGTTGCCGAAGTAGCTTCAGATGCCGAAGTTGCCGGAGTCACAAAAGCTCCTTGGATGGCGTACCTTTGGGTAATTATTCCTGCAAAGGGAGCGCGAACTTTGGTGTCTTCTAACTGTACTTCTTGATAACGGACTTGAGCTTGAGCTTCTGCTAAGTCAGCTTTAGCTTGTGCTATTTCTTCTGGGCGAGAGCCGTTTACTTGTACTGCTAATTGGCTTTTTGCTTCGGCAACTGCTGCTTGGGCTTTGGCTATTTCTTCTGGACGATTGCCGTTTTCTAATTGTGTTAATTTGCTTTTGGCTTCAGAAACTTCTGCTTCGGCTTTGGCTATGGCTTCCGATCGCGTCCCGTTTTTCAATTGGTTTAATCCTTGCTGCTCGACTTCAACAGCAGCTTGCAGTTGCTGGATTTGGGAGAGCCGATTTTCTTGCAGTTGTTGCAGGCGTCTTTGGGATTCTGTTACTTTAGCTTGGGCAGTCCGATTTTCTTTAATTAATTCATCCAGTTTATCTTGAGCCAGAGCACCTTCTTTGACTAATGACCGATTGCGTTCGACACGTTGAGCTGTTAGTTCGGCTTGGGCTTTACTCGATTCAATTTGGGTTTGTGCTTGGGCAATTTCTTGTTTTAAACTACCAGTTTGAGCATCTGCTAAACGAGCTTGAGCTTGGGCTAATTTAGCTTTCCCTTGGCTGACTTCTTCCACGCGACTACCGGTACGCAGTTGTTGCAAGCCGGCTTGACTTTGCTGCAAGCGGGATCTGGCTGCTGCGACTTCTTCCACCCGACTGCCGGCTTGGAGTTGAGCGAGACTGGCTTCGGCTTGAGCTAAGCGGGCTTGGGCACTGGCGATGTCTTCCGAGCGATTCCCGGCCTCGATTTTGGCAAGTTTGGCTCGAATGCTAGTTTCCCTGGCTTTGGCTTGTTGGAGTTGGGCTTCGATGTCGCGACTTTCCATCCGGGCAATAATTTGTCCTGCTTCGACGCGATCGCCCTGTTCGACAAATAATTCTGCTATCCGCCCGGAGCCTTTGGGGCTGAGATTCACGCGCTGTACCGGCTGCACCGTGCCGCTAGATGTGATCCGCACGGTGAGGTTTTGCGATTCCACAGGCACTGTCAGGGTGGCGATCGCATCTACTTTGGGCTGGGATTTACTCTTTACTATATACATGGTGGTCGGTACAGCTATCAACCCTGCTGCAAGCAGCCCGATCGCCCACCGTTTCGATTTGGGCGCGGGTTTTTTGGGGGACTGCTTTTGAGCGGTTTTGGTATCTGCAATCTGGGTATCTGCCGTCTTCGTATCTTCCACTTGGACTTGAGCAGTTTCCTTTTTAGGGCTAACGATCATACCGAGTCACCTAATTTAATCTCAGGATTACCTTAAAGGTAAAGTTTTTGTTAATGTTTGGCATCGTCTTTGAGACTCATCCGATCGGGTGATTTCAAAAAAGTTCCCGAATCAACATCTATTAAGAATTATATAGCCTATTTGACGTTTTTGAACCCAGCGAGGTAAAATTATCTGCCCTGAAGCTTACCTGGGGGAAAAATAAGTTATTCAAAAAGTCAAGGCACAAACAAAAACCGGGTAACTCCAAAGCTACCCGGAAATACCAAATTTAGGATTCAGACAAATCTAAAATCTAAACCTTAAAATTCTTAAACAGTTACAGCTTTCTTAGCAGTAGAGCTCAATTC
>NZ_JAHRFC010000201.1:0-2130 GCF_020883015.1 Microcoleus sp. CAWBG640 | reverse complement strand
TGCGGGGTGTAGCTGATTCTTGATGGACGATCGCCTCTGGTGTTAAATTGAAATATTCGCTCAAACGGGCGATCGCCCCGGTAGTATATTTTTGCTTCAAAGCTTCATAATCTGCACAATTCCACCACATTCTAGTATCGGTAAAGGAGGAAGCAATCAGCGTGGCCATTCCCGTTGGTGCTCTACCATCTCCCGGATGGCTGACAGAAACAAACAAGGAATTATTCTCCCCTATTTCGCCTTCGTAGTCATAAAGAAACTGAAGGTGAGGCGGACAGTTTGGCGGAATTGCGCTTGCTTTCACTCCTAAATAGATGACAAAAGCGCCGGATGCTGGTGGCAATTTATCGACTCGATATTTGTAGCCATTCATTTGAGGTGGCAAGCTATCATCAGAAGATTGGGTAAGTTTTGTATCCGATAATTCGGCGATTTCTGGTGAGATGTTTGAATTGGTTTCTAACAATTTTACCAGATTTTGGGCGGTGACGTTGGCGACAATATCATCGGCGGTTTCTGTCCATATTTCGCCAGTTTTTTGATTGCGAATAGTTGTACCCATAGCTTTGCCGTTCACTGTGATAATCCTTTCAACTGTGTGACGGAGTAGGACTTTGCCACCGTCTCGTTCGATCGCTTCTACGAGTCGATCGCTCAATACCTGCATACTCCCTTGTAGATGATACAATCCTTGTGGTGCTTGGGAGACTCCTAAAGCTGTGGCTGCGTAGAGTAGGGCTGTTTCTTCGGTATCTACTTGAGAATACAATTTTAATTGCAAATCGAGAAAAGTTTTCAGACGCAAATTGTCGCCCAATCCGCAAAGGCGCAAAGCATCTCCTACTGTCATGAAAGTGAAAGGTAAGGTAATCAAAGTATCGGGGCGAACAGCTTTAGTTAATTGCCAGAAATCCCAGAAGTTTCTGGGTGGTAAAACAGGATCGCGTCCTTGAAATTTCCAGCTAGCTTGGAATAATGTAGATAATAATTGCCAAAAGGGTTCGCTTCCGGGAAACTGTTTTTGTCTTTCTTGTTGCCATTTTTGGGGTTCTCGCCAGACGCTAATGGGTGTGCTTTCTCCTGGTAAAAATACGGCACAGGCTGGATCGCAGGGTGTGGCGGCTGGGAGTTCGATGTTTAATTCGGAGAATATGCGGTGGTGAATTCCTCCGGGTTCCAATCCTGCGACTTGGGTGGCGCCGACATCGAAGGTAAAGCCTTTGCGTTTGAAGGTGGAAGCGCATCCGCCAGGGACGATCGCCTGGTCTAAGACTAGCACTTTGTATCCTCGGCGAGCTAGTAGGGCTGCTGCTGTGAGCCCGCCGATTCCGGCTCCGATGACGGTGACGCGGGATTTGCCAACAGGGGTGCGATCGCTGACCATAATTGATTTATTGTAATATTTCTTAATATTATGCTCATATTTGTTTGGCAAAAAAACGTAAAACGCGATCGACGTCTAAACCCCGATTTGTTAAACAAAGAGGTCCGGGTTCAGACAACGCGATCGCGCAGTATTTTTTTTTGCTAAATCAAAATTATGGACGACGCCACTTGTTGAGATAAGCTTCTCCAATGCCAGCTACAGATTGCTGTTGGGCTAGCTGTTCTCGTAAACCTTTGATGGTTCTTATCTGTTCTTGAGACTGCTGCTGCAAAGCATCATAATTTCGCTGTTTGGCCAAACTTTGGCTCAATTGATTTTCCACAGCTTGCAACTTGGTTAGTTGAAGTTGGAACTGCTGGATCGAGGTTTCTCGTTCCGATAACTGAGCAAGTAAACTTTCGTGACTTGACTTTGGTACAGTTTCGGCTAATTGCTGTTCCAAATTTTGCTTGGCTTCTGCTAATTGAGAATGCAAGGAGTTGAGGGAGTTTTCTCGTTCTGACAATTGCTGATGCAACTGTTGTTCGATATTTTGCTTTTCTGCTAGTTGAGAATGCAATTGGGCGATCGAGTTTTCCCGTTCTGTCAACTGTTGTTGCCAAGATTCCTGTTGCTGCAATTGCTGTTCCAAATTTTGCTTGGCTTCTGCTAATTGAGAATGCAAGGAGTTGAGGGAGTTTTCTCGTTCTGACAATTGCTGATGCAACTGTTGTTCGATATTTTGCTTTTCTGCTAGTTGAGAA
>NZ_JAHRFC010000200.1:0-2171 GCF_020883015.1 Microcoleus sp. CAWBG640 | reverse complement strand
TGGTGGAATTGTGCAGATTATGAAGCTTTGAAGCAAAAATATACTACCGGGGCGATCGCCCGTTTGAGCGAATATTTCAATTTAACACCAGAGGCGATCGTCCATCAAGAATCAGCTACACCCCGCACCTTTGCGCGTTATACAGCCAGAGATAGAGGCATGGTAGGAGGCATCGGCCAGCGAATACCCACCTTCGGACCCTTCGGCTTTGCCAATCGCACACCAATTCAAAACCTCTGGTTAGTCGGCGACTCCACCCATCCCGGAGAAGGAACCGCAGGAGTCTCCTATTCTGCTTTAACAGTCGTGCGCCAAATGAACGCAGAATTTTAATCTATTAATGACAACAAAACCTGTAATTGCTTTTTTCAGCACTCTCCTGAGCATCCTCAAACTATCTGGTGTTTTCAATATAGTTTCGCCCCAGCTAGCCAAGGCTCAATCGACAAAAATAAATACGGATAAAGCATGACTCTTCGCTGTATTGCTGGTGTTGATACGCCTACCACAGGGCGTATTGTCTTGAATGGGCGATCGCTTTTTGATTCAGACAAAAATATTAACCTCCCCAGCCACCAACGCCTGGTCAATCAAAATCGCCTCTTTCGATAGTTTTTTACTAACATTTGCTAACAAATACGGTTTAATTCAATACAGAAAACCCAAAGTATATCCTCTAGATTTCATAGATTAAGTCCATCATTTATTCACACTACTCGATGTTCAAACTATTTTTGAGGAGCATTACATGAGCAAAACCGAAGTAGAAGTGCGGCCGCCATACGTATATAGAGGTTGGCAAGCAAAACTTGCCAATTACTTTAAGTTTAACTTCTACCGCACTAATTTCCGAACAGAGATTTTGGCTGGTGTCACCACCTTCATGACCATGGGATATATCCTGGTTGTGAATCCGATCATTCTCTCAAACGCCATATTTCTGGAAAAATCCGGTGATTTATTTTCTCAATTAGTCGTAGCCACTGCCATTGCCTCAGCAATCTCTACCTTTTGCATGGCAGTTTTTGCCAACTATCCCTTTGGACTGGCACCCGGTATGGGAACAAATGCCTTTTTTGCCTTTTCTGTAGTATTGGGCTTGAAGATTGACTGGCGGCTGGCCCTCTCCTGTGTGTTCGTTCAGGGTTTAATTTTTATGGCCTTGACTTTTACTGATGTGCGGCGCTTATTGATTCAAGCAATTCCGTCCTCAATTAAACACGCAACTGCCGGTGGAATTGGATTGTTTATCGCCTACATCGGTTTGTCGGGCGATGTTACTAAAGGTGGGGCAGGGCTGATTGTGAGCAACGAAGCCACGAAGACTGCTTTCGGCAGCTTTGGAGAGCCAAATACTTTGCTCGCAAGCATCGGGATTCTGATCACGGCAGGGTTAGTTGTGCGACAAGTCAAAGGTGCATTGCTGTTGGGGATTGCCAGCACCGCTATCTTGGCTTGGGTGCTCCATGTTTCACCCCCTCCAACTGGACTGTTTGCAATGCCTACAATGCCAACGGATCTTTTTGGGCAAGCAATTATAGGATTGCAGAATCTGAATGCTCAAAACTTTGTTGATTGGATTGCAGTGTTGTTAGTATTCTTGTTTGTCGATATTTTTGACACTATTGGCACTCTCACGGGTGTAGGGATGCGAGCTGGCTATATTACCACGGATGGGCAACTGCCCAGAGCAAATCAAGCGCTGATGGCAGATGCGATTGGCACAACAGTCGGACCACTGTTTGGCACTTCTAGCGTCACTGCCTATGTTGAATCGGTTGCGGGTGTTGCAGAAGGTGGACGCACCGGATTTACGGCATTGGTGATTAGTGCATTATTTGTAGTAGCACTGTTCTTCATTCCGGTGATTCAAGCGATTCCAGCGTTTGCGACAACTCCGACATTGGTGATTGTTGGGGCAATGATGCTGGCAGAAGTGAGGGAACTTGACTGGGATGACATGGCTGAGGTAATTCCGGCGTTTCTGACCATTTTTATGATTCCGCTAACCTACTCAATCGCTGAAGGGTAGGGGGCTGAAAAATTTTTGGTAGACACCTATTGACATTCTTCCCGGATTGGGTAACTATTAAGTTGTAGTATTATTTGAATGCGAGGTAGTAATTGTCAACAAATCACCGGATGAGTTGAGTTTTGAACAGGAATTAGTT
>NZ_JAHRFC010000020.1:31106-101165 GCF_020883015.1 Microcoleus sp. CAWBG640 | reverse complement strand
GATGGTGATGGGGATGTGGTGGGGGATGGTGATGCTGCGGGTGAGGTGGTGGGGGATGGTGATGTTGTGGGTGATGTGGTGGGGGATGGTGATGGGGATATGGTGGGGGATGGTGATGTGGTTGGGGATGGGGATGTTGTGGGTGAAGGGTTGGATGGAGTTGTCGCAGTTTCCGATCGCACTAAAGCTACACCTAATAATAGCGGGCCTTGTCGATCGGTCTTGGGATCGAATTCCAATTTCCGGGTTGTCAAATCACTTTCGGCCCAACTTTCCTGACTGGTCCAAATCAGCGGTTTTTCCTCGATTCCTTCTACTGCTTGGACTTCCAAAGGACGGGCAAAAGGATAAAATGAAATACCTGTCCCGAAACTTTGAGTAATGGGATGTTGGCCGTAACGTCGGACTGTAGGAACCGTGGGCCCCAGGCCGAATCTTTGGCCAGTACCGGAAGCATCGATAGCCAAACGACTGTCTAATTTTACGCCCCATTCTTGCAGAAATTTGTCCAATCCGATATTAATGGCTGGGTCTACCATTAAAAATAAACTGCCGCCGCGATCGAGATAAGCTTTAAGTGCTTTAATTTCTGTATCTGAAAATGGTTTATCGGGACCTGCAACTACTAAAGCATCTGCATCTTCTGGTATTTGTTTGCTTTCTGCCAAGTTTAGCGTTTTGGTGTTATAGTATTTGTCTTTCAGGGATTTTTCAGCTTGCTGAATTCCACCTTGACCTTCTTTTGGCTGGCGTTCTCCTTTACCTTGTAAAAAGTAAACTGTAGGAATGCGAGTGCTGAGTATTTCTTCTAAGCCATTGGTAAGTTTGATTTCAGAAAGCCCTTGATTTGGGTCACTACCAAAAGTAGTACCACCTTTTTGCAACAACTGTTTTCTGTCCCCTGATTGCAGGTAAACTTCTCCGATGGTAGAAATGTTAAATTCCCTAGCTTTTCCCGGTTGGGCGAGGGGGTCAACAAACTCGTATTCAAAATTTTTGCCTCCCTGACGTTTATAGGTTTGCAGCAATTCTTTGGTTTGGGAGTTTTGGGTTGGGTCAAATACCCAAACTTTGACTGTTTTTTGCAGGTTTTGCAATATTTGTTGAGTCTGGGGCGCGAGGGTAAATTGTTTGCTTTCGGTTAAGTCGATGCGGGTGGGATAGCGAAAGGCTATGAAGTTAATTACTCCGAGAATGACGAAGACAGCTAAGGTGGAAATCAGGGCGTTGGTGCTGGCTTGAGTAGAACGCCGTCCCCAAAAGCCTTGTTCGTAAGTTAAATATAGCAGCCATAGTGCGATCGTCACTGTTCCGCTAATCACCAGACCAACTGTCAGGGGTTCCCAGGCTGCGGAGACAAAGGCTGCTGTTAATCCCGCTGCTATCAGGAGAGGGCCAAGCCAAAAAATGTATTTGAAATTGTTTTTTCTGGTTTTCATAAAATTGATATTGAAGAATGTTATTTTATCCTGAATACGTAGGCAACCAATCGGTTAAATCTGACATTTTTTTGAAGTCAAGCACAGCCTCTCCTAACTTTTCTAAGTCTTCTAGGGATAATTGACGAATCCGGTTTTCTGTTTCGGGTTCAATAGTTCCTAAACGCTTCACTATTTGACGCAATATCAACGAAATTTGAGCTGTTTTGGTCGCCTCTTCTCTTGCCACACTTATTGCGCCATTTAGGTTTTGAATCCACATTTCCTGTTTTTCTAATTCTTTTAATTCTTGCCCGTCAAAATTGTCCTCTATGGCTAATTCAAAAGCTTTATAAATTTCGCTTTTTGTATTTATATCTTCTGGTAATCTGTCGAGGGTGCTGCTGTTTTTTATGAAGTATATCCATTGGTCTGCGGGTGTTTTTAATTCCAACCACTGTTTGTTGAATTTTGGCATTTCGACAAATACTAACTCTATTTCAGTATCGGGATCGTCGGTTTTTTGTTCTTTTTGTTTGAAGACAAATCGTGAAATGACTTCTGTTTGATTGGCAAACATTTCAAAATCGGCAATTTTTAAAGAGATTACTGTTTTTAGTCTTTCGTGGCGTTCTTCTCCTGTTAATTCCCGGCTGTAAGTTTTGCCACCATTGTACAAAAATCTGTTCCCGAAGGAGGATAAGTGGATTAATTGAAGTTCGATGAGAGCGATTTTGTCGCCCTTAATTTTAGCTTTGATATCTAGGTAGGTGTCTTTGACTCCCAAGGTTTCGACTCCTTCCTGGGGGTGGATGATGTCTAAATCTTCGATGACTGGCTGTGCTTCATAGAGAATTGAGTTTAAAAAATTAATCAGAATGTCTTTGTTTTCGGTAGTCCCGAATATTTTTTTGAAGGCCAAGTCTATTTTGGGATTGATGAATTTCATGGCGGGAGGTACTGGGTAGAATTATGTACGAAAAAAAATAAACTTCACCTAACTATATTACTTGGGGAAATGGTGCCAGTTTTTAATTCTGGCAATCCTATGTTTGCTGGCATCTATGTTTTTTTTAAGAACGTTGATAGCGCAAGGCATCGATGGATTGGGCGGTGAGAAATACTCCTAAAATAATGTATGTGGCAAACATGATTAAACTACTGGTATCGAAAACTCCCTTGACAAGATTGGTGTAATGTGTTAGGAGCGAAAGTTGTCCTAATGCTGCTCCGAAGGGCCCACCGATGCCGACTGCTGCTGCATCGATCACCCAGAGAAATAATACTAGAGCGAAGGTGAGAATGGCTGATAAAATTGTGCTGTCTGTGAGGGAGGAAATAAACATTCCTAGGGACAATACTCCGGCTGCTAGCAAGATTAAGCCGCCGTGTCCTAGGAGAAGAACGGCGGGGGGTACGGGAGGGGTTGAGGAACTGAGGGCGATCGCCTCGCAAAAGAGCAGGGGCAGCAACATGGTGGTATAAAATGTTAAAACGCCGAGGAGTTTGCCCGTAGCAACGGCCCAGTTGGTTAAGGGTGATGTGGCTAATAGTTCTAAGGTGCCTCGTTTGCGTTCTTCTGCGTAAAGTCCCATGGAGAGTGCTGGTAATACGAACAATGAAAGGGAACCCATGATTCGCAGAAATAGTTGCAGGAATTCGTAAGCGACATCGATGGGTGGTTCGGTAATTCCCATTTGATCTCGCTGGGTGACTTGGGGAATTAATCCGTCGGGGGCGAGGAGGATTGCTATTAAAAAATAGCCGGTGATTAACCAAAAGACGGCGGCGATGGCATAAGCTAATGGTGATGCAAAGTAGCTTTGTAGTTCCTTGCGGTAAATCGCGACAATATTACTAATCATTACTAACATTGGGAATGGGGAATGGGGAATGGGGAATGGGGAATGGGGAATTGGGAATTGGTTTATTCTGTGTCGCTAGCGGGGGGTGTTTCGCTGTTGTCACTAGCTTTTTGTTTTTTTTCTATTTGTCGTTTTTTGGTAAGTGGTGGTTGTTCGGGTGAAGCATCCCTAGGGGGTTGTTGCTTTTTTTTCAATTGTCGATTTGTGACAACTGGTTTCGATTCAGATTGAGGATGTGAACTAGATTTTTCTGTGTCTATAACAGATTCTCTTTCTACAATTGGTTCAGGTTCAGAATGGGCGATTAATTGTGGTCTCTCTCTAACAGGTTCAGGTTCGTCATGGGCGATTAATTCTGGTGTCTCTACAACTGGTTCTGGTTCAGAATGTGCGATCGCATCTTCTGTCTCTCTAACAGATTCATCATGGGCGATCGCATCTTCTGTCTCTCTAACAGATTCATCATGGGCGATCGCATCTTCTGTCTCTCTAACAGATTCATCATGGGCGATCGCATCTTCTGTCTCTCTAACCGGTTCCCTTGCTAAAATTGGTTCTGGTTCAGAATGGGCGATTAATTCTGGTGTCTCTACAACTGGTTCTGGTTCAGAATCTGCGATTAATTCTTGCTTTTCTACAATTTCCAGAAAATCTGCTACTAATTGCAGTTCGGGTTCCACATCACTATCACTTATCGACTCTTCTGTTGCTAAAACAGGTTCAGAATCTACGATTAAGGCAGAATTTTCTCGAACAGGTTCAATATCTGGGATTAATTCTGAGGTTTCTACAACAGGTTCAATATCTGGGATTAATTCTGAGGTTTCTACAACAGGTTCAGAATCTACGATTAATTCTGTAGTTTCTCTAACAGATTCAGAATCTACGATTAATTCTGAGGTTTCTCTAACAGATTCAGAATCTACGATTAAGGCAGAATTTTCTCGAACAGGTTCAATATCTGGGATTAATTCTGAGGTTTCTACAACAGGTTCAGAATCTACGATTAATTCTGTAGTTTCTACAACAGGTTCAATATCTGGGATTAATTCTGAGGTTTCTCTAACAGATTCAGAATCTACGATTAAGGCAGAATTTTCTCGAACAGGTTCAGAATCTACGATTAAGGCAGAATTTTCTCGAACAGGTTCAGAATCTACGATTAATTGTGATGTTTCTACAACAGGTTCAATATCTGGGATTAATTCTGAGGTTTCTACCACAGGTTCAATATCTGGGATTAATTCTGAGGTTTCTACCACAGGTTCAGAATCTGGGATTAATTCTGAGGTTTCTACCACAGGTTCAGAATCTGGGATTAATTCAGAATTTTCTATAACAGGTTCAGAATCTGGGATTAATTCTGAGGTTTCTACAACAGGTTCCGTATCTGGGATTAATTCTGAGGTTTCTACAACAGGTTCAGAATCTGGGATTAATTCTGAGGTTTCTACAACAGGTTCAGAATCTACGATTAAGGCATAATTTTCTATAACAGGTTCAGAATCTACGATTAATTGTGAGGTTTCTACAACAGGTTCAGAATCTACGATTAATTGTGAGGTTTCTACAACAGGTTCAGAATCTGGGATTAATTCTGAGGTTTCTACAACAGGTTCAGAATCTGGGATTAATTCTGAGGTTTCTACAACAGGTTCAGAATCTACGATTAAGGCATAATTTTCTACAACAGGTTCAGAATCTACGATTAATTGTGAGGTTTCTACAACAGGTTCAGAATCTACGATTAATTGTGAGGTTTCTACAACAGGTTCAGAATCTACGATTAATTGTGAGGTTTCTACCACAGGTTCAATATCTACGATTAATTGTGAGGTTTCTACCACAGGTTCAATATCTGGGATTAATTCTGAGGTTTCTACCACAGGTTCAATATCTGGGATTAATTCTGAGGTTTCTACCACAGGTTCAGAATCTGGGATTAATTCAGAATTTTCTATAACAGGTTCAGAATCTGGGATTAATTCTGAGGTTTCTATAACAGGTTCAGAATCTGGGATTAATTCTGAGGTTTCTACAACAGGTTCCGTATCTGGGATTAATTCAGAAGTTTCTACCACAGGTTCCGTATCTGGGATTAATTCTGAGGTTTCTACAATCGGTTCCGATGCAGGTTGAGAATCACTTATTTCCTGTAATGTTTCTGCAACTGCCAAAGTTTGGGCAACTTCAGGTTCAGTTTCAATTAAAACATCTCCCTGCTTCTTTTGGGCCGTTGTCAGCTTTAAAAACACATCTTCTAAACTAGCGCGGTTGCGACGCATTTCGCAGAGTCCAAAACCAGAGGCGATAATAGCTGCGGCAATTTCTCGTCCGGGTTCTAGATCGGGTTCGCACAGTGCCCGTAGGCGATAACGACCGGCTAAAGACTCTTGATTGGAGATTAATTCGATCGATCGAACACCGGGTAAATTTTCTACAGCAGGTAACAGCAGACTGTTCAATAACTCTGGTTCTCCCTCCACTTCCATTTCATAGCCAGAATTAGCCGCCAATTCACCAGTCAAATTTTCGGGACTACCTGCTGCGACAATTTGACCGCCATTGATGATGGTAACGCGGTTACAAGTCATACTGACTTCGGGCAAAATGTGGGTAGAAAGAATGATTGTGTGTTGTCCCCCAAGGCTTTTGATTAAATTGCGAACTTCGATGATTTGTCGCGGGTCAAGACCGACTGTTGGTTCGTCTAGGATAATTACCGGGGGGTCATGGACGATCGCCTGAGCGATGCCTACTCGTTGCTTAAAGCCCTTGGAAAGTTTGCGGATTAAAACTTTCCGTTTTTCGACCAAGCCACAGCGTTCGATGGCTGAGGTGACTCTGCGCGCGCGATCGCCCGCCGGTACTTGCTTAATCCGGGCCACAAAAAACAGAAATCCTTCCACAGTCATTTCTGGATAAAGTGGGGGATTTTCTGGTAAATAGCCGATGCGCTGTCTGACAGCCATCGAATTTTCGTGAACATCGAGACCGGCGATACGGGCTGTACCGCTGGATGCTGGTAAATATCCCGACAAAATCCGCATGGTTGTGGTTTTGCCGGCACCATTAGGCCCCAAAAAACCCAGAATTTCCCCTGATTCGACCGAGAAAGACACATCCGCGATCGCTGCGGTGGAACCGTAAGTTTTGCTTAAGTGTTCTACTTCAATCATTTTTCAGAAGTCAAGCGATGTTAGATTTGAGATTTTCCAAGTTACCCCACAGACTAATCCGGGGGATTGTGAGTTTAGTCCAGTCTGAACCAAATCTATCACAACAGGCGATCGTACTCGGAAGTGGGAGGATGGTTTTAGACATCTCCCAGAAGTATAATGCCTAAGTCCTGACAAAAAACTCAACTCCGTTTCCAAATTTTAATCTCCCCCAACCAACCACCACTCACAATCATCTTCCCATCCCCACTAATCGCCACAGCACTAACATAGCCAGAATGCCCGGTCAAAGTACCCCTCAAATCCCCCGATCGCACATCCCAAAGCCTAATACTCTTATCCCAACTCCCACTAAGGAGCGTACTACCATCGCGACTAATTGCCACCGACCAAACCCCATCCGTATGGCCACTCAAACGCCGAATTAACTGCCCATTTCCCACATTCCACAAACCAATTGTACCGTTGCCATTTCCCGCAGCCAAACTCTTGCCATCGGGACTAAAAGCTACGGACAAAACCGATAAATTCTTGCCGCTAATCGTGCGAATTAATTGACCACTAGCTAAATCCCATAACTTAATCGAACCATCTTTGCTACCGCTAGCTAATACCCCCCCTAGCCCCCCCTTGCTAAGGGGGGGGATTTGAGCGATCAGACTTATGGCAACAGTATTTACTAAGCCAGAATGACCGGTCAAAGTCCGTAGCAACTCCCCGGTTTTGAGATTCCAAATTTTAATCGTTTTGTCCCAACTACCGCTAACTAAAAACTCACCATTGGCACTAATCGCCACAGTCGAAACCGCATCGGAATGCCCGCTCAAAGTTTGTAAAAGAGCACCAGTTTCTAAATTCCAAATCTTGACCGTTTTGTCATCGCTACCACTAGCTAAAATCTTGCCATCGGGACTGATAGCTACGGCATTTACTGCTTCCCGGTGACTCCGCAGGGTAGTTTTCAATTCCCCACCGGGAAAATTCCAAACAGAGATAGTGCCGTTACTATTACCAGTGGCAAAATAATCAGTTGCCAAGGAAACGGAACTGACTACTTCCGCAGGGGCTTTGAGAGTATTTGTGGCTGCAAAGGCGATCGCATTTGCAGACTTGCGGGGCGAATTATTAACGGGATTTGAGGGTGTTTTGGTCGTGGGAGATTCAGGGACTACTGGCAGCGAAATAGTCGATCGCCATTTCATGAAAGTATTTATTTCTATCCCAGCCGCCACGATTTTATCAGAATTGTTCTCAAGCTTCACAATGCCATTAATTGCGATCAATTTCCCCCCATCGTCGAGCACCGGGCCGCCACTCATCCCCGCTCTCACCAAGTTATTGTATACTAATGTATAACCGTTCCAGACAGTCTGACGACCTGTCAGCAAGCCTTCTGTGGCAATGAAAATCGGCTGTCGGAGGGAACCGCCGGATATCGGCCAGCCAGCCACAATCGCCTTTTTTCCCGCAGTTGCTGGGGAATTGGCTAATTGAGCCAGGCGATAGCTTTCAGGACTGCTGAAGGGGACGATCGCCAAATCCGCACCGGGCATTCGCCGGATTAAAGTATAATATATAGAGTGAGATTTACCATCGGGAGTAATCACCCGATAATCACCGGCTTTGTCTACAACGTGCCAGTTAGTCAGAATATAGTAGGTGTTACCTTTTTTTTCTAAGATGACTCCAGAACCGCCTTTAGGCCCTTCAATGCGGACAGTGACAGCTTTAGCGACGGTTTTAACTTGGTCGGCGGTTAAGGCTAGGGCGATTTGAGGTAAGGTGAAGGGGAGAAGAGAGATGGTGCTTAGGGCGATCGTAGCACTCAAAACAGCCGGGATTGTTTTGCTGTAATTCATTTTTTTTTAACTTAACATACCAATATCTCAACTGACGAAAAACTTTTCCGGGTTGTGCTATATTTTGACACAAATTGCAGGTATGGCAATCCTAGTTATTTACTATTTTTAGCTGTCAGATGTCATCGACTAAAATCCCCGACTTCTTTGAGAAGTCGGGGATTTCGCATTCAATTTCAGGCTAAATCAAACAGCAAAAATTCAGCATCTGCTGTAGCTTCAATCACCAACTCAGACTCATCACTAACCGCAGCACCATCGCCCTGTTCCAAAGCCAAACCATTGAGCAAAACAGAGCCTCGCGCTACTTGCACCCAAGCATAGCGATTTGACTGTAAAACATGAGAAACCCGCGCATCCTTATCCAAAACAGCCGCATACAAATCCACATCTTGATGAATTTTCACAGCACCATCTCTAGCATCTCGCGCCGCCACTAACCGCAACCTTCCCCGTCTTTCTACTAAGGGAAAATCCCGTTGTTCGTAACTTGGTGTCAATCCATTCCTATCGGGCAACAGCCAAATTTGCAGTAAATGAACCGGGTCACTTGGCGAGTGATTGAACTCGCTATGCTGGATACCAGTACCAGCACTCATCCGCTGCACTTCACCAGGTTTAATCACCGCACCAGTACCCAAACTGTCCTTATGTTCTAATGCTCCTTCCAACACATAAGTAATAATTTCCATGTCCGTGTGACCGTGAGTACCGAAACCTTTGCCACCGTTAATGACATCCTCATTAATCACCCGCAAAGAGCGAAAATTCATATACTTGGGGTCGTAATAATTGGCAAAGGAAAATGTGTGATAACTGTCCAGCCAACCGTGATTTGCGTGTCCTCTTGCTTCACTTTTGCGAATAGCAATCATTTTCCGAATCCTCTGTGAAACCTATAGGGGTGTTTTTGTTATATTTCAAGTTTAGACCAAGTAAAGCTATTATGGGAAGTACGCACTTTTAAGTTAGGTACTACCCAAAAAGTTACTACCACCAAATACTCTGCAACTGAAAGCAAGTATCTAGCTCCCGACAGATTTCAATATTTCCACCGAATTCAACAATCATAAAATGAACTACACAGAGCGTCTTGCCACTCTCAACCGCATCCGCAAATTCAGCCGTTTGATGGATACCGCCATTGGCATCCCTGGCACCAAATTTCGCATTGGCTTAGATCCGATTATCGGTTTAGTACCAGGTGCGGGCGACTTAGTAGATACCGCATTTTCCGCTTACTTAATTTATTTAGCAACTCGATTCAAACTCCCACCCAAAACTTTCGGAAAAATGATTTATAATATAAGTCTAGAAGCAGTCATCGGCTCCATACCTTTAATCGGAGATATCTTCGATGCTTTTTATAAATCAAACATCAGAAATCTGGCTCTTTTAGAAGAACACCTCGCAGTAGTTGAACCGGAATTAACCGCAGTTGCAGAACCGATTTCTGAATCGATCAAAATGTAGCAGCGGGTTCCACCAATAAAAATTGCCAGGAATCATCCCGATTTTGTAAGGGGGGATGGGGGAAGGGGGACGAAAGAGAAGACTCCTGTCCCCCCCTTCTTAAGGGGGGCTAGGGGGGATCTGGGCCTAGTCGTCAAACAACAGTCTCTGACAGGGTTTGACGTTAAGTTGACACAAATGGCTTCGCCCCTACGAATATATTTGCCAAACACAGATTCACCCAATTGCCAATAACCAACAATCTCTCAAACCCGCCCAACCCAATTGCCGTGTCCTGATTTCGGGTTATATTAATTCCGATGCAACCGGAAGCAATCTGAGATATTATTGGTAAAACCGCCCCTACCAAATAATTAATGATAGCGCTTAACAGCTTCCACCAAAGCAATCACATCTTCTTCTTTAGTATTAAAAGCCGTGACAATTCTGATTGTACACCCAGTTTCGCTATCCCAGCGATAAAACTGGAATCCTTCAGCTAAAACTGCCACTATTACAGATTCAGGAAGTTGAAGAAAAATTTCATTTGCTTCTACCGGATGACAAAAAATTACTCCCTCAACTCCCGCCAAACCTTGTGCTAACTTAGCAGCCATCTGATTTGCATGAGCAGCATTTTTTAGCCACAAATCATCAGTTATATAGGCTGACAACTGGGCAGACAAAAAACGCATTTTAGAGAACAAATGCCCACTACGCTTGCGGTAAAAAGGGAAATTATTTGCCAATTCTTCATTGAAAAAAACCACTGCTTCCGCCGCCATTGCACCATTTTTAGTCGCTCCAAAGGAGAGAATATCGACCCCAGCCCGCCAAGTCACATCTGCTGGAGAACAGCCAAGACTGGCGACAGCATTAGCAAAGCGAGATCCATCCATATGCAGGTGTAAATTATGGTGGCGAACCACTTCTGAAATCTGGGAAATTTCCGCCGGAGTGTAGATAGTTCCAGCTTCCGTTGCTTGAGTGATGCTGACGGCGGCTGGCTGTACGTGGTGGACGACTCCTACACCCGCGCGCGCCAGACTTTTTTCTAAAGTTCCTGCATCAATTTTAGCATGATTTCCTGTTATTGTTACCAACTTTGCACCACCGCTAAAAAACTCCGGCGCGCCACATTCATCAAGATTAATATGAGATTCCCCATGACAATAAACAGCACCGTAAGGAGGTGTCACAACTGCAAGACTCAGAGCATTAGCAGCGGAACCAGTGGCTACGGGAAAAACCGTCACCGATGTCTCAAATAGTTCAGAAAACTTAACTTGCAAACCTTTTGTATATTCATCATCCCCATAGGATGAAACACTACCATAATTAGCTGCTGCGATCGCAGCCATGATTTCTGGGGAAACACCCGTTGCATTGTCGCTACAAAAATTCATAAGAATATTCGGTAAACACAATCTATAATATAACTCAAACACCAGGCAGTTGTCGCGGTTATATTTTAAATATTGAAATTTTAAAATTATTCAAATTAAATTAATCTCACCATGAAAAAACAGCAAAACAAATTCAGTCACCTCACGGCGATGGAAAGAATTTACCTGTCATTTCCGGCGAAATATTTATGGGAGCAAAACCTGCTGCAAGGTAAAATCTTAGACTTTGGTTGTGGCTTTGGCAACGATGTGAAATTATTGCAGCAAAAAGGGTTTGATATTGCAGGTTATGACCCTTACTATTTCCCAGTATATCCAGAAAATAAATTCGATACAATCCTTTGTTTTTATGTTTTGAATGTTTTGTTTCCAGAAGAGCAAGCTAAGGTCATCATGGAAGTATCGCATTTGCTTAAACCAGGAGGCAAAGCATATTTTGCTGTGAGAAGAGACCTCAAAAAAGAAGGTTTTCGAGAACATTATATCCACAAAAAGCCTACCTACCAGTGTATAGTAAAACTTCCGTTTAAGTCAGCACACTTAGATGAGTATTGTGAAATATATGAATATGTCCATTATAATCATCAAAGAAATTCAACTAATCATTGTATTTTTTGCAATCCGCATAAACAGCTCACTTTACTAACTGAATCAGCAACCGCCTATGCTATATTTGATGGTTATCCTGCCAGCAAAGGTCATGTTTTAATTATCCCGAAGCGTCATGTTGCCAATTATTTTGAACTGCCGTTTCGAGAACAATCAGCTTGTTGGTTCATGGCGAATCAAGTGCAAGATATTTTAAACAAAGAATTTCAGCCGGACGGTTTTAATGTGGGAATAAATATTCATAAAGATGCGGGCCAAAGTCGAAGTCATGCTGCGATTCATATTATTCCCCGCTACCGAGGTGATGCGAAGGGACATAAAGGCGGGATTAGATACGTGATTCCCAAGAGTGACAAATAAAAGTTAGTAAATTGTGAAAGGGATTTTTTTTTAACCGCAGAGGCGCAGAGAACACAGAGGAATGGAGAAGAGTGGGAGTCATAATTTTTGTAAGGATTGTTATATTTGAGCAAAGGCCGAACAAAAAAGGGTTAAAATATATTTACTAAGTCTGATACTAAACCTTAGCAGCAGTTTTGTATTCTGTTTATGTCTAAGCGCAAAAAACAAGAATGGCTCAAGGAAACCCTAGAGCTCAAGGAAAATCATAACTGGAAATCAAAACCGGGAACTCGCATCTTTGTCGCCGGAAGAGGAGCAGTCCGCTTTGATGTCCCCGATGATTGGCATTTTGAACCGGATACAAAATCTTTTCGGTTTACGGACAAAAAGCCGCCGGATGATGATTGTTGTTTGGAAGTTTCGTTTAATTTACTTCCCCCCGGAAACTGGGCCGATTTTCCCTTGGCTCCGCTATTAAAAAAGGTAGCGGAAGAAGACTCTCGAAATCCGTTTGACATGGGGGAAATCATTCAACTGAAGCGACAAACTGCTCGGATTGTTTGGACGGAATTTAAATTTATCGACCCTCCAGAGCAGCGGGAAGCTTATTCGCGAATCTGTGTGGGATTGGGTTCAAACGTTCAGTGTTTGATTACTTTTGATTACTGGGTTGATGATGCAGAGCGTTTGACTCCTGTCTGGGATACGGTGATGGAAACGTTGGTTTTAGGGTTGTTTATTAGCGACCCTCGAACTGGATTTGCACGGCCAGATTAGATGTATGCAGAGTTGGAAAGTACGGGTTTTATGGGTCTATACTCCCGACTTCATGAAGAAGTCGGGTATTTAAATTTTTTAGCCCTTTATCGTGTAGCAAACAGCAAGCAAGCTTGGATATCTTCGGGTTCTAAATTGGGAAAATCTGCCAAAATTTAACTAGCAGGTACATTATCCGCTAGAGTTTCTAGAATGTCACTAACTCGAATTCTCATGCCTCGGATACAGGGGCGGCCTCCACATTTACCCGGAGTTTGAGTAATGCGATCGAGTAAAGCAGTTTTGTCTAGCATAAGTTCGATCTACTGCACGGTACTTAATAGTATAGCGCTTGGAGTATAGTTTCAAAATAAAATTATTCTCGAAGTGCGATCGCACAAATACCGTACAATTATCCCACGCTCCCGCATCTAACAACTGCTAACCCCATGCTTTGCGATTACCTAGTACAAATCCTCACCGCCCGCGTCTACGATGTTGCCCAAGAAACACCGCTAGAAGTCGCCCCCAATCTATCAGCGCGACTCAACAATCAACTGCTGCTGAAGCGAGAGGATATGCAGTCTGTGTTTTCCTTTAAACTGCGCGGTGCGTATAACAAAATGGCGCAACTTTCGCCGGAATTGCTGGCAAAAGGGGCGATCGCAGCTTCTGCTGGAAATCACGCCCAAGGAGTAGCCCTCGCCGCCAGCCACCTGGGAACTCGCGCCATCATAGTCATGCCCGAAACTACGCCCCAGGTCAAGGTTAATGCGGTCATAGCCCGTGGTGGAGAGGTAGTCTTGCATGGGGATACTTATGATGATGCTTACGCCTTTGCGCGCCAATTAGAGGCGGAAACAGGCATGACTTTTGTTCACCCTTTTGATGACCCCCATGTGATTGCGGGACAGGGTACGATCGGCATGGAAATTCTGCGACAACATCAGAAACCAATTCATGCAATTTTTGTGGCTATTGGCGGCGGTGGATTGATTTCTGGTATTGCGGCTTACGTGAAGCGATTGCGCCCGGAAATTAAAATTATTGGTGTGGAACCTGTGGATTCCGATGCGATGAATCAGTCTTTGAAAGCGGGGAAACGGGTGCGTTTGTCCCAGGTGGGTTTGTTTGCAGATGGTGTGGCGGTACGGGAAGTGGGGGAGGAAACTTTTCGGCTTTGTCAGGAATATGTCGATGAAATTATTCTAGTAGATACGGATGATATTTGTGCGGCGATTAAGGATGTGTTTGAGGATACGCGATCGATTTTAGAACCGGCTGGCGCTTTGGCGATCGCAGGTGCGAAAGCTTACGTGGAACGGGAACAAATCGCAGGAGAAACTCTAATTGCGGTTGCTTGCGGTGCAAACATGAATTTCGATCGCCTGCGTTTTGTGGCAGAAAGGGCCGAGTTTGGCGAACGCCGGGAAGCTATTTTTGCAGTGACAATTCCCGAACAACCGGGAAGTCTCCGCAGGTTTTGCGAATGTTTGGGTAAACGCAATTTAACTGAATTTAGCTATCGAATTGCGGATGAAAAAGCAGCGCATATTTTTATCGGCGTGCAAATTCAAAACCGTGCGGATGCGGTAAAAATAGCGGCGAGTTTTGAGGATTGTGGCTTTAAAACTTTGGATTTAACTGATGATGAATTAACGAAATTGCATTTGCGGCATATGGTGGGCGGCCGTTCGATGCTGGCGGATAATGAGTTGTTTTATCGGTTTGAATTTCCCGAACGTCCTGGTGCTTTGATGAAGTTTGTGGGTTCCATGAGTCCTAATTGGAATATCAGCGTTTTTCACTATCGAAATAATGGGGCTGATTACGGGCGAATTGTGGTGGGAATTCAGGTGCCACCGGATGAGATGAAGGAATGGCAGGCTTTTTTGGATACGATGGGTTATCAGTATGGGGATGAGAGTCAGAATCCGGCTTATAAGTTGTTTTTGAGATAGGTTTTTGAAGTTTATTATTCGGCGGTTGAAACCGCTTCTATACAAACGAAGTCCGCCTGCGCGGACTAAGAGTAAGAGATTGGACGTGAATAATGTCATGTCTGGTTTTTGACGCATCAAACTTGCGATCGCAAATTCTGCACATCCTGAACGCTAAGTCCGGTTATTTGGGCTATGGTTGCGTCATCTAGGCGATCGAGTAACTGCCGTGCGATCGCCTGTTTTTCTTCTTGTCTGCCTTCTTGTCTGCCTTCTTCAACGGCATCTTTAACAGCTTTAATGATCGTGCCTTGTTGGTCGTAAATAAACATTTCTTGCCGTTCGATATTTGCTATTTCCTCCGGGCTTAAATTCACTCGATCGGCGATGTCAAAAGCTTGATGGATTTCGGGGACGCTATCCATTACTGGCGGGATTTCCGTTATAGTTACCGCGTATTTCATGAAATAGAGCCATTTATCTGCTAGAGTTTCTAGTTGGTCTACTGTTTTGGTGAATTTTGGTAATTCTACAAATACTAACTTCAGATCGTTATCGGGATAGGGTAAGTTAGAAACTTCTTCTTTGTAGACAAATCGCGAAATTAAGTTGTTGCTATTTTTAAACATCTCGAAATCAGTAATCGTCAAGGCAATTACTGGTTTTAGCATTCGATATCCTTGTCCTTTCTGCAATTGAGAGGCGTAGGTTTTCGCTGCGTTATACAAGATTCTTTGTCCGAAAGACTCGACGTTTAATACCTGCATTTCAATGATGACTAGAGTGCCGTCGGCAAGCTTGGCTTTGACATCTAAAGAGGAGTCTTTTAAGCCTTCTACCTGTGGCGGCAGGTTGGGGTTGATAATTTCTAAGTCTTCAATGGTAGGATTGCCATCGTAAATCATGGCGTTGAGAAAACTGATCAAAATGTCTTTGCTTTCTGAGGAACCAAATATCTTTTTGAAGGCGTAATCGGTTTTGGGGTTGATGAATGTCATGGTGGGAATCGGGAATGACGATCGCTATCTCGATCGTAACACTTGATTTCATCCTCAACGTTCGCTTAATTGTATTAGAAGGTCGATGGCTACTTCCTTAGCTTGCGCCTACGAACTTGATGGGCGATCGCACGATTCCCAAACATCAGGTTTATGAAATACGATCGCCCGAATTGTCAGTTGCTTCAATTCTTCTGCAACCATTTTGTCAGCACGCGCATCCACTGGCCCGTATTCGGTGCGCGCTGCAAGTCGCTCCAGTCTGCCATTTGGGCAAAACCTAGTCGCACCAGCCAATTTACTACGGCGGTTATACCTTGGCGGGAGCCAACAACCATGATACGCACGGGTTCCCGGTTTTCTCGATCGTCCGTGGGAGCTGAGTCTTGTTGGGTGTCGTTGGGCGGTTCGGTTAGAAAGTCTTTAGCCATTGGGAAGTCCTCATCTTCAAAATCTACCGCTAACTACATATGTGTAGTTACTACTATCCTATCGCAATAACTACATATGTGTAGTGATTTACGGTTAGGACATCCCTTGGCATCATGGGGTGCATGGGGAAAGCTGGTCGAGTTTTGAGAGATGTACTGAACACCTATGGGATTAGCCAAAACAAATTGGCGATCGCAATGGGTGTGCGAAGTTCTGTTGTCTATCGTTGGTTTAATGAGCTCATCGATCCAACTGGAGACACGCTTGTGAAGATGGTTGTGGCGTTAAAGTTGCTAGATATAGATGCAGCACGGGAGTTTGTGCAGCGCTATTTGGGTGAAGTTTTGGAGGATGAGGGTGAGGCTGAGGTCGATCGATCTACAAACACAGAATAGATTTATTGTTCGGAAAGCCGATGGCTACTTCCTTAGCTTGCGCCTACGCATTTGAGGGGCGATCGTCATTACTGCCAAAATCTTTTTAAGATTGGAGATGTTTTGAGGTTTTTCGAGCGAGGGTTGTAGAGGGCGATCGGCAGTATAATAGAATTGAAAGTTACACAAGAAAAACATGGCACGGGATCTCTTTCACGAAGCCGTCAAGCTTGCCCTTCAGAAGGAGAATTGGGTAATTACCGACGATCCGCTGCGGCTAGAAGCGGCAGGAGCAAAGTTTGAAATAGATTTGGGTGCAGAGCGCTTGTTAGCAGCAGAAAAAGCCGGAGAGAAAATTGCTGTCGAAATCAAAACATTTTTGGGCGACTCCCCGATTACTGATTATCATGCAGCATTAGGACAGTTTTTGAATTATCGTCTTGCTTTAGAACTCAATGAACCCGATCGCAAGCTTTATTTAGCAGTTCCCCTCCGGGTACACGAAGCTTTTTTTCAGCGGGAGTTTTTACAAATTTCGGTAGAGCGGCATCAAATTAGCCGCATTATTTACGATCCTGTAAATGAGGCGATTGTGCAATGGATAAACTAGAATTATACCGTCAGTCAATTCAAGCAATATTAACGGAATATGCGGCCACTCCAATTTCTCATGGTGAGATCGAAACGCAAACAATTTTTGATATTCAGCAAGATCGGTATCAGGTTGTTAACGTTGGTTGGAACGGGAATCGGCGGGTGCATGGATGCGTGCTGCATTTGGATATTAAGAATGGCAAGATTTGGTTGCAGCACAATACAACGGAGATGCGAATTGCCCATGAGTTGGTAGCAATGGGTGTGGCTAAGGAGGATATTATTTTGGGTTTTCAAGCGCCTTACGTGCGGCAATACACGGGCTTTGGAGTGGCTTAGCGCGATCGTCCAAAAATGTGGCAATATTTTTTTCAAAGTTATACAATGAAAAAAACCTAAATTTTGATATATTTATGCAATCACCACAAGTCGAACCAATACCGGGAGATTTAAGAGAAAATCTGTATGAAACAGATTTTTTTGCTTGGACTTATGCTCAAGCAAAATTTTTGAAAGAACGAGAATGGAATCAACTAGATTTACCGAATTTAATCGAGGAGATTGAGTCATTGGGAAAACAACAACGTGCCGAACTAAGAAATCGATTAAAGGTGTTAATTGGACATTTATTAAAATGGGAATATCAAGGAAAACAACGCAGCCGTAGTTGGTTAATGACGATTCGCATTCAGCGTCGCGACACTCAAGAATTGCTGTCAGAAAATCCTAGTCTTAAACCCTATCTTCAGGAAGCATTACAAAAGATATATGAAAGCGGTAGAGATTTGGCAACAGGAGAAACCAACTTGCCACTAAAAACTTTCCCAGAAAATTGCCCGTATACCTTAGAAGACATTTTTAGCGATCGCTTTTATCCTGGTGAACCTGCAACAGATGATGTGATGGAATGAGAACGATCGCAGACAGTTGTCTAATGGTAGGGAGTAATTCTGTTAGTGTCATTGTTGTTAGAAGTTAGTAAACAACTAATTGGCGCGATCGCGTAGCATAAAGCTGCTATTGAAAATTCTAATGGGTACAGAAGTCTAGCAAGGAGAATGTGCGATCGTGACAGTCCGAGAAGAATTAATCCATGAGATCGATCGAGCATCAGATGATGTACTTCAGGTGCTATTGAGTTTTTTGCGTCAGACGCGGTTGTCGCACTCTGAGCCTTCTGTGTCGATCGACTCTGCTGAGATTTCGACTGCTGGATTGACAGCGCAAAAGCATTATCCTCTGCGCGGGATGCCCTTAGTGATTGCCGAGGATTTTGATGAGCCGATGCCAGATTTATGGGATGCGATATCGCAAATAAATTATAGCGGAAATTAACGCTTCGGCTCAATATCGAATTCAAGCCGAGAACGATAAAAGTGAACATCAAATTCTAAGAAGAAATTTGTCTGTCCCAGAATCAATGATACGCTGTCACTTTTTGCCCAAGCAAATACTAATCTTACGGGAGCAAACTCCCCTATTTCAGCCATGAAAAATACTGGCATGGCTGGTTGATTGCCAACGTTACCAGCCAATCGAATAATGGCTTTGCTGTCATCCCACACTAACCCAAGCTGAATGCCTATTGTGTAAGGCAATACATTCACGGTGGCACCGCTGTCTACCAACCCAACAACTTCCACTCTCTGGTTATTGTGGCGCAGAATCAAGGGAATGCGCGGTAGGCTGTCAAACTCATCTTGAGATGGGTCATTGGTAGAGTATTGGAATCGCATAATACTCAGTTTTCGTTGTGGTTAGCCAGATTCATTGCCTGCATCAAAGCTGCACCCGCACCAAAATTATCATATGGGGTTGGTAGGTGGTAAATCTTGTCAGGTTCCAAAGGAAAAATATCCTCACTGATATCCTCTTCCGCCATGAGAATGCGGATTAACTCTCGTTTCTCGATCGCAGACAGTTGTCTAATGGTAGGGAGTAATTCTGTTAGTGTCATCGGTTGTTTTCCTGCGATGCGTCTATGTTAACGGTAGCAGGTTAACGTAGTAATTGCAACTTCTAGGGGAGTTTGACAAAAAATGCCCAAAAATTGCTATAATAAAAAGTCTTAGAAACTTAACACTAAAGGCTGAGGTTAACGTCGTGACAATAACTTCACAAGAACCAGATGTAGAGATTCAACAATTCCCCATTATTCTGGGACAGGGAGGGGAAATTACCATTCCCCAGTTATTACAAGATTCCCTCAATGTCGATCGGGGAGATATGCTGGTGCTACTCCAAATAGGTAATCTGATTGTGCTTGCTCCCAAACAACCTCAAGCTCCCCAACTAATCGATCGGATTGCAACTATTATGGAAAATGAAAATGTGGGTTTGACTGATTTATTGGCGGGTTTAGAAGCTGAGAGAGAGGCGATTTGGCAGGAGAAACAGTCTTGATGCGTAGGATATTTGCGGATTCCAGCGTGTTAATTGCCGGATGTGGATCGCGAACGGGAGCTAGTCGTTCTGCGACGACGATGGAGGAGATTATTTGCATAACGCCAAGCCGTAAAAGGTGCAAAAATTAATAGATCCGTAACAAAGATAATTATTTGGAGTATATAATCTAACTTAAAAGTGAGATAACTCTTGCGATTATTGTTTGTTGTTGTTTTTACATCATTTGTTTTTACGTAATGTGCATGATCGCGTACAGGTCTAGCTTTGTCTTTAGTAAGTTCTTCAGCCATTTTTGTTAGATTGATTGCCTCAGACTGATTCCCCTCTAATTTAGCTAACTCTGCCAAACGAATTAATGCTCCTGCTTCCATATCTGGACGATGAATCTGGCGACAAAGGTAAAGGCACTTATTATAATATTCCCTTGCCAGTTTAAATTCACAAATTTCAAAATGTAATCTACCCAAATTTAGTAAAGGAGCACCTTGAAAATAAAGATAAAAATCGCCCATCTCTTGATTAAAATTTTTATGAAGCAACTCATACTGTTCTAAAGAATAAAGAAGTTTAGACTTGCAATTATTAAAATCATATAGCTTAAGACAAAGATTTCCTAACACATTATGAATTTCTGCTCTTTCCGAAGCTATTTGTCTACTTTCTACAACCAATTTTTTATTTTCATCCATCAGTATAAGTGCTTTTCGGTAGCACTTGAGAGCAGAACCAAACCTTCTCTGACGATGGTAAAGTGTACCTAAGTAACGTAGTGTTCGACATTGACCTACTATGCCGTCAGGAGTTGCCCTATATTTTTTGAGTGCCTGAGTGAATCTCTGCTTAGCTTCCTTCAACTCACCGTTCTCCATTTCATTCCAGCCTATCTCATTTAAGACCTGACCAAGAGCCTCATTTTGGTTGATTTGTTTAGCACATTCTAGAACAAGATTAGCACATTTGTAGTAATCGTCCCAGTATCCTAAATACCAAAGAGGATCACTTACCTTATTCCACGCTATCATTAAAAAATTAAATGTCTCATTGCGATCATACTTTTCCTGAGTAATATGATTTCTAAGTCTTTGAAGATCCCCAACTATATTTTTTCTATCGTCAGGATGGTGATAGTCCATTTCATATTTCTCCCACTTAGTCTAAAGTCCGTATTTTGTCCGAAAGATATTTTTAGCAGTTTCAAATGATTCTTGCCACTGACCTACTAGCCCACTGCGAAGGCTCCGTCGCATCCAAGGGTGTAAATCATATCGACGAGTATTTCCACTTAAATCATTGACTTGTAAAATAAAGAACCAGCGACGTAATTCATTTTCTGTTTCTTTGACTTCTGAATCTGATAAACCTAGTATTTCTGGAAGTTCATTGAAAGATATGCTAGCATCAAGTTGACCCATATAATGCAAAATTTGCTTAGAGCAATCCGTGATTCTATCCCATCCACTTTTTAATGTAAATTCATAAAAGGTTTCAACATTTTTACCTGCTTTGTCCAGACTAGATAAAACCATTTTAAGTTCTCGATCTTCCCCTGCTCGACTCACAACGAAGTGGAGTGCTAAAGGTGCACCACATGATAACTCATAGATCTGGTAAAGTTCTTGTTCGCTTGCATTACGTATAGCATCTACATTGTTTAATCGTGCTTCATGTTGTAATAGTTTATAAGATGACTTCTCTGTTAAGCCAGGACACTCGATATCTCTGACGTATTGATGAACCCTACGACGAGTTGTCAATAGAAGTTTACTTGAGTCCAACATTCGCTCAGATTTTGAGATTATGCTTTCCATATCAGATGTCTCAGCATTATCTAAAACAATTAAATAAGATTTCGCCAGTATACATTTTTGTACTTTATTAAACTCATTTGTACAATCTAACTGTAATGATAGTTCATAAATAAATTGATCCCAATTTAGCTGATTTATACGATCTGAAGTCATCACCCCATCATATAGTTCTGCTTCCCGTGCTGTAACCCACAAGACATCATCAAACAAATTATTATCAATAGCTGAGAATGCGATTTGTCTGGCAACTTCTGTTTTGCCATAACCCGCAGAGGCGCTGAGAGAGAAAATATTGCTTCTATCTGTACTTTTAAACTGATTGATAATTTCATCAATCAATGATCCGCGCCCCCATACTTTACGCGAAGATCGGGGTATATTTGAACCAAGAACTTTTTCAATTTGGGGATATCCTAATCCTATTTTGCTACCGTCCATGATGACAGTACCTATAACAGTTCCAATACTTGTATTTTCATTGCCAGTAATGTCTTGGTTAACTTGTTCTAAGTTGAAATTTTCTGGAGGTTGTGAACTAGATTTTCCGAAATTTGGAACTACTGACTGAGGCCGAAGTTTTTTTAGGAAAAATTTCTTCACATAAACCATCAGTTTTCTAAAAAAAAACCAAGTTTTACTTAGCATTATGACAACTACATTGATACGTTTCCATCAACTTTTCCAACAGTTTTATTGCGATCGCCAGTTATTCTTTGCTCGATTTTGGTCGTGGAGGCTGTATCTAATGAGTCTCTTTGCATTAATAGATCTAGTTCATTCGAGAGATCGGTATCTTGATTCAGCATTTTTTTTAGTTGTACTCGTAGTGCAGCCTGAAAATCTGCATCTTCTGGTTGGGATGCTACATCTGTAATTGCTTCTTGGATAGGTTTATTATCTACTTTTGGTTGTAGCTTCTCCCAAATTTTTTTAGCCTTTGCCCAAGCATCACTCCCAAGTTGCTTTCCAGCTTCTTCAGAAGCTTGTTCTCCTACCTTAATCAAAAAAGGTAAAAAAGGAGCTAAGAAACTCACCAAAATTGATACATCCATATCTAAATAGTCCTCTCAAAAAATAGATACTTGTCTCTGCACAGATAAATCAGGAGCTTTTACAGCAGTTATATACTTTCAGTAAATTCTATTTATTCATGCTAAACCGATCGCACCAACCCTGTAAAGCAAAAAAAGTTGGAAAAAGTTGGAACTTCCTCAAAATCCGACGCGAAGCCAAAAAAAGTTGGAAAAAGTTGGAAAAAGTTTGGTATAGTAACTAAAATTATCCCACCATCCCACCTATGGACAGTCCTCAGATATTGCAATTTGTCGATCGAGCTGTCTGGGCCAAGACAGGCAAACATCTAAATAACTTGCAGCGGGGGATTATTTCGGGAATACTGAAGCGTCAAAGATATGCTGACGTTGCAGAAACTTATGGTTATAGCTCCCAGCACGTTAAAAAGGCTAGTCACGAGCTTTTGCAAATGTTATCTGAAGTGTTTGGTGAACAAGTTAAGAAAAGTAATCTTGAATCCGTTATAGAAAGGCATATACATCAGAATATAAATCTTGGTAATAATACTACTATTAAAAATAGTAGCAATATTAGCTACATTAACAACTGTTCTAATCTCTCCACTCCTACCCCAGATGAAACTCAGCCGGAAATTCCCGACTTGCAGGAGGAAAGCAAAAATCAAACTAAGATTGAAACAATAGATAAATTACGGCATTTTGGCTTAAGCGACGAGCAAATCGCAGAAGCGCTAGATATACCTTTAGAGCAGGTTAAACAGGTGGACTTGGAAGAGTAAAGTCTGGTACAGTAATAAAGAGGTAACTTTTGAGAATAAATTAGGAGAATAAATTGAAAATCAAAATTATCATCCACGAAGCAGAAGAAGGCGGATACTGGGCAGAAGTTCCTGCTATTCCTGGCTGTGCAACTGAGGGAGAAACGTTCGAGGAACTTCTGCAAAATCTCTATGAAGCAATCGAAGGTTGCCTTAGTGTAGATATTGAGTCCTTCGAGACAAATGAGCGAGACAAAATTATGGAGATTGCGATATGAACTCCATGTCTGGCAAAGAGTTAGCCAAGCTGTTAGAACGTAATGACTGGATATTATTAAGAGTTCAAGGCAGCCATCACATCTACGGGAAAGCTGGAAGTTCAATCCGAATTTCTGTGCCAATTCACGGTAATAAATCTTTAAAAGTTGGATTGCTCAGGCATTTGTTAAAACAGGCAGGGTTATTGGAAAATACCCATCAAAATACCAGCACAGTTGAAGAATCAAATAGTGAGAATAAAGAGGCGAATGAATCTGATTCTATCGATGAAGAACAAGAATGACAACAATCGCCTTCGGCCGATCGATATTTTCCAGTTTGCAGTTTTGTTCTATCGGGCGATTCCCTACGGGATAGCTTCGCTTCACGCTCTTAGTGTTTTTGTTATAATCATCGAAGGTTGCCTTGTTGAACTAAAATAAAATATCCCCAGATATTTTCAGCTATGAACACAAAACTCATTGAATCCTTAGTACAAATCATCCAGACACTTTCTGAAGAAGAGCAATTGCTAATCAAAGCAAAACTATTTAGTAACATCCCCTATCCTTCTATTGTGGAAATAACCCAGTTAGCCCAAAGCGGGGGAGCATTTCAATTTCTGGATGATGAACCTGATATTTATACCCTTGAAGATGGAGAGCCAATTTAGTGAAGCTAAAAAAAGGAGATATTGTTTTAGCTGAATTTCCATTTACTGATTTGAGTCAGAAAAAGTTACGTCCGGCTTTAGTGCTGTGGGCAAGTTCAACCATAGATGAAATTACGATCTGCTTCATTTCTTCGCAAAATGTCACTAGCCTAAGTTTAGATGAATTTGCTTTAAATGCTTCCGATCCAGAATTTTATAGCACGGGATTAAGAGTATCTTCTAAAGTTAGAGTGACTCGAATTGTCACTCTTGAACAGAGATTAATCGTGAGACGATTGGGCGAGTTAGGAAGTCAGCAAATGCAGCAATTGAATGCAACTATAATACAAGCATTTCAATTAGTATAGCCTTGTTTACTCTCGCGCGCTTGCCGGAAACGATCGCAAATCCCTGCAATAAACGTTTCGCCATCAATCGGTGGAGTATGTTCGGACATGGCAACAGCAGCATCTATCTTAACTCGTACAGAGTCGATCCATTGGCGATCGGCGCGATCGTATTCATCTAACAATCGCAAAGCAACTTCCAGCACTTCTTCGGCAGAGCCATATTTACCAGTTTGCAGTTTAGTCTGAATGAATATCTCTTGGGTTTTCGTCAGCGTAATGCTCATAGTATTGATTTACCCGTTTGTTTTAATTATATCGCATCGATCGATCTTTGAAACTGGCGATCGGCAAAATTAGCATACCAAATTATTTCAAACCAGCACCGGACGACTTCTCAGCGGCACAAGAATTTCATGCAAAACACTAGGCTTCGCACTAAGATACACTTCACCACAATTAGCCTCGTTATATCCAACAATAATTGCACCGATCGCACTACCGATTTCAGGATACATCTCTTCACTCATATCTCCCTCATCCAAAAAGTCGGGAATCTTAATCAAACCTTTGACACCATCTTCACCAATATTAACAAACACTCCAAAGGGAGCATGATATTCAACTTTACCCAGCAAAAACTGCCCCAATCTGTACTTTAACTTAATTTGTTCCCAGCTTTGACTATCCATAATATTCAGTGTGCTTTGAGGACTCGTGGAAATTGGTTGAGTATGGCAAACAAGCGTTGAGGTACAATTACCTCAATTCGCTCGTAACCGTCTTTCTCATCATAGCGATATTCCAGCGACTTGAAATACTGCTCATAAATTGACTTATCAATTGAAACCTCCAGTATCCCTTCTTTGTAGCTTTGATTATACTCTTCTGCAATACTTCGATCGTGGGGGCCTGCAAAATAGGAGTTTCCATCGACATAAGGAGGATTGTAGGGAAAATCGACTGGTTGAAATCCCTCTTTAAGTAATTTCTGACCTTTGCGTTTTTGAGGTGCTTTGTAAATCGTAATTATTTGGGGCGATTGTGACTGACCAGGTTCCATATAAAATGCTTCAAATTTCCCTACACTTTCCTTCACTAAATGCTTGTTCTGCTTGTCGAATCAAGGGGTTAAATTTGCCTGCTTTCAAATCCTCTTCAATTTGCAGATCCCAAAGAGATTCTTGGAACTCTTCAAACCATTCGACAAACTCTGCAAGTTCATTCTGTGGAAGTTGCTTTACTGCTGTCTTGAGTTCTGTAATTTTCATGGGTAAGTATTTTTTTTCCTAATATTCGTTTACTCGTTTGTTTTAATTATATTGCGTCGATCGATCTTTGAAACCAGCGATCGGCAAAATTTGGATTTCGCGATCGACACCATTGACGGTAAATTACGGCTGTTTTGCTTTTCGCGGTACTCAATTACTCACCGGCAGCAAATACCTGTTCTGCCCGCAAATTTAAATTGGGAAATGTTGGCGAAATTATAGGCTCGCTTCCTCGAAATTGTTCTCTTTGATAAACTCCTTCAATTAACTGATAAACCGTAACTACTCCAAATGGATTAATTCTCCATCGATTAATTCGTAGCAGACTTCATCTAGATAGTTAGCAATGAATGCCTCAAAGCTTAGGACACCTGTATCGATCGCGGAAACCATAGATATTTTTCCTAGATCCGTTTGCTTTAATTATATCATATCTCTTATTGTTCAAATAGAGATGGCATATCTCGGCGACCGCATTGACTCTCGCGTGCTTGCCGGAAACGCTCCAGAATCCCTGCGATAGCTGACTAACCAATTTTTCCGAAAAAACCAATCAGAACTCTACAGCAAAGTATAAAATGTTAAGTGGGTGCTCTACCAGCTACGGAGAAATCATGATTACATCTCACGGCTGAAGAATAAATTTGCTATAAATGGCAAAACTCAACTCTATTGGAGCAAAACCCGTGGGCCAGTTCGATCAAATATTCAATTCCGAAGATACGTCCGAAGTAAGTTTGAGTTCCGAGGAATCTTTAGCAGCAGTAGCATTTGTCGCAGCTTTGACCAATTCTCCTGACACTGATGCAGATATCTTAGAAAGCGTACTTTGGGAATCGGAAATCTTTGCTGAATATTCCGAAGATGATATGTCAGCCATGCTCAAAAAACTGGCGGGCATTTCTACCCAAGATGGTGTGGGAGCATTATTTAATACCGCTTGGGAGTCCATTCCAGATGAATTAGTCTTAGATGCTTTTGCTGTCACCGTAGCTATGTTTGTCGTAGATGGCGAAGTCTCGGACAAATACCAGCATTTTTTGCAGGAGTTCCAGCAAGCATTAGGTTTGGAAGATGAGGAAGCTCAAGAAATTATCGAGGAGGTAATTGTTGCTTATTCAGAATCTGATGAGGAAGTTTCTGATTTTGATGCGGCATTGTACGAGTCTCCAGAAGGCAATTTTACTGTCCCTATTCCAGTTGACCCCCAACAGGGCGGTAAAATTGATGAGCAAGAAGGCAGTGTTACTTTTTCTGATGACTTTGGCGTTTTGCTGAAAATTGATTATTTCCCGATTGCTGGTGAAGTGGCAGAATTCATCGAGTCTGTTGGAGAAGCAGCTTATCTTAGTTCGTTTCTCAACAATTTTATTGATGGCGCAATTCTTGGTACTTTTCCTCAGTCCAAGTTACTGCACGCCGAATCTTTAGAAAATGAAGAAGCGTATTTTGCGGTTGTTGATATACCTGGTGGTGCAACTATCAGTGTCCAGAAAAACTTGGGTTCTAGGACTCGGTTGAATGCCTATCGAGGATTTTTGTCTTTTATCGCTGAGGGTGTTTGTTACACGATCAGTTCTCAGATAGTTTATCAGGAAGCGGATGAAGAGGATTCTCTGGAGTCTGAAGTAGAGGTAATTATGGACAAAATTTTAGACTTTATTGAGACTATCGAATTTGCGGAACCTTTATAAAGTATAGGGCATGGGGATGCCTGATATCGGCCCCAAGACGATCGGACCTCCAAGGGCAACTATCCTGAAGGAATCGGGCATCGGTAGCCTACTGTTTGCCTGTTCCTTCTTCTTGATTGAGCTCGTGCCCTTCGACTACGCGGACTGAAAGGTTCTTGGGCTACCGTTCGACTTGGCGAGGGGATAAACGCAGTCGTTCGATTTAAGGTCAGGATAAACTCCGTTGAAGAAGATTTTTTCGGGTTCTTTCTTCTACACAATTGTACGATCGAGCACTGGCTAAAAAAAACCAGTTCTCGATCGCACTTCCAGATTTTTCTAGTCAACCAAACTTGATCGACAGCAGCAATCAGCCACCATCTCAGATAACATAGTCTCCTAGTTAGTAGTCTGAGCTTCCTGCAACCTTTGCTTGAGTTCTTCCAGAGCGCTTGCCCAGCGTGGATCTGGCTGCACGGAACCGGAGTCAGCGCTAGATGAAGTTGTGGTTGCTGGATTGCGACGAGACTTGTTGTTATCCCGACGGCGACTGCTTTTACCAGAACCTCCGCCACCAGTGCTAGGGGAAGCATCGCGCCGCTGTTGCTGTGGCTGACCCTGGGAAGGTGCCGAGGCTAACTGTGGCGATTGGGGTGACTGCTGTTGATCTTCATCACCCTTGTCCGATTTACCCTTAGAGCGTGGCAGCGCCTTCTCTATTTTCAGCGGGTTTTCCTTGAACATCAAGCCATTGTATTTTTCAATAACTTGGTCTGCTTGTTCATCAGTCAACACCGTTACAAAACCGAATCCTCTGCATTTACCAGTTTTACGGTCTGTAATTACCTTTGTGGTTACAGATTCACCCTCTGGTGCAAAAACATCTTGCAGTTCTTGGCGATCGAGTTCTTTCGGTAGATTGCCAACATATAGACGAATAGACATGAAAAATTCCTCCAGACTTGGATTCTAATTAGTTTGATCGAACAGCATTACCCGAAGTCAACTGAATATTGACCGCAGAGAAAGACGACTTTACCGCAAAATCTGCGCGTTCTTCCGACCAACCTTGACAGCTCCCGCCACCTTTTAGAAAAAGATAATCTACTCTCCTGAAGCCGCAACTTGGCAGCCTATGCAGAGAGATCTTAAATCTAAGGTTGTTCTGTAAACTTTTAGTCATCACTCAAATGTTGAGGCTTTTGGCTATTCTGTATTATTTGCTTCCGGTTTTGATTCAGAATGTTTATAGCCAGCGGCGTGTAGAAATTTATTTCCCAGGATGTCAATTGTAAGCGATCGGAATGCCAGTATTCAGTTTAATACGGTGATGGGTAAAATCCCTAACATTTTTTCAGCCAGTAATTTTACCTCGCTCCTAATGCTGAGGACTATTTACCCCAATCTCCCTTGAATCGGGTTGGGGAGTTTCTGACCATCATTTAAAGGTATCACAGCCTTGGCAACAGAGCTAGTTATTTAGGAAGATTCACGATCAATTTAACCGAAACCATCTCTGAATCACTTTTGTGAATTCATCTCCCACAGCGAAAGTGGCTGTAGAAAAAAACAGCCGACAAGCGGCTGGCCCAATTTGCTGTGTTGGGAGGTTGACAACTTTTACGCAATACCTTTGCGGCTTTAGTCACTGAAGTGATTGCGATCGGTCGGCCAATCAAATTTATGTAACTAAATGTAACAGGATGTCGGTAAAAAAGCAACTTTTCTTTACGAAGAAGAACCCCCCCCCCAGCCCCCCCCCTTGGGGGGAAGGAAGAGGGAAGAAGGATTCTGCGGCCAATCGCCAATCACAAATCGAACCATCCCCCATCTAATACCATTTCTCTAAAATCGTGCAACAATCTTTGACCCCCCCTAACCCCCCCTTATAAAGGGGAGGGACAAGACTACTGTTGCATTATTTTTTAAAAGTGGTATAAATATTGTGCAAATTATCTATGCTCCCCAAACAGCAGCAGCAAAGGCTAAAATTGCCGACCAGATGGGATGCCCCCTATCGATACATTTCTCCCTGAAAAATGATATATGCTCCCCAAACAGCAGCCGCAAAGGCTAAAATCGCCGACCATATAGGATGTCCGCTGTGGCTAACTCTGCCACCTTGACTGCGGAGGGTTTCGAGATCGATCGCCACAGTAGCTCCCCTTCGCAGCCAACCAGTCGCCACCACCGATTGTCCTACCAAATCACCAGGGCGAGTAGGTTGTGGCCACAAAGAGCCGATCGGACCAAACCTCGAAACATAGTGTAACCTCACCAACCCAGTCCCCGTCTGCAAAATCAAATCCTGTCCCAGCCAATTAGCCATACCCGATCGCCCCAAAAGTTTCCCCTGCAACCCCACTGGTTGAGCATCCAAGGGCAAACTATCCGAATTTGACAAAATTTGAGGTAAACTCGGTGCAGTGACTGCTCTGGGCACAATATCAGGGAAAAAATCATTAATCCGCATCAAAGTACCAAGACAAAAGCCGATCGGCAAACAACCCCACAGAATCGATCGATCGCCCCAAAGCCAATCCAGCCACCAGATACTCGTCCTAGACAAAATCCCCCCAACCAGCCACAGCACCCCCACAATCGCCAAACTCATGGGAATTCCCAAAAAAGGCGCACCTTGTAAAACTAGGGGCGGTGGATGGCGCGGCCAAAATTTTGAATTAAATAGATCGGAAACCTGGAATTTGCCCTTAGTAGACTCCAAAGTTCCGAGATTCGCCAAATCCAACTCAGTTTCAAGTTGCCAGAATAGAGCATAAAGAGCCAACAACTTTAAACGCTCACCCATTAAAGGATGCGTGCTGTTAACCGTCAACCAATTGCGACAAGGATTGCTGACATCCCACAGCAAAATCTGTTCCAGAGGCGCGTGTAATCCAGCCGAACCAATAGTTACAGCTTGTCCCAACCCCACAGGAAATAGCAGCTCGAAACCTTCGAGGAAAAAGCTAGTTTGCTGCTGCTGCTCAATATTTTTCGCCATCCCGATCGCAATTTTAGCCACAGCCCGCGTCAAACCATTGGGATTCCCCGTAATTTCTGCCGCGGTGCGATCGCTAAAATATACTCGACGGCGCGACACCCACAACATCGGCCATCTCAGCAACTTATAAATCCCGTAACTTCCAGCAGAAATCCCAGCCGCCAAAACTTTGACAACAGAACGAAAAAACTCGATCGAAATTAAACCAGATAACCGCTCCTCCCAGTGCACCACCAGCCCATAAATCAGGTAAGGAGTCTGAATTACCAAAACCGCCAAAGACATCGGCGCAAAATCCCAGTGAGCGATGTGCGCCAATTCCCGCGCCAAAATAGTCGCTATTTCATCCTCCGTCAATTGGTCCAAAAGTCCCTGACTCACAGCAATCCGAGCAAATCTCGGCAAACAGCCATAACTGAAAGCTACTGGTACATCAATTGGTAACAATTGGAGCACCGGCGCCGGCATATTCTGCTGTTTACAAAAATTTCGCACTACCCGATTAGCTTCTTTGCTGGACTTCAATAAAGTTACCCCCCCCAGAGGTTCCATCCCACAAATCAGTTTCAACACTGCATCTATCAACCAGGGAGACGAAGCTAGTAGCAATCCGAACATAAATTGCACAAAAGCAGTCGGATCGCGATAAAAAATCTGAATCGGCGCAAACACCGGCAGTTTAGTAAATATGTATAACTGAACCAACAGAGCATTAACATTGGTGAGCAGGAATTCCAGGATGAATCGCACCATCAAAAATAGTGCGATCGTACAGGCGAGTGTCTCCACCCGAAAACGCGCCAATTTCAGCAGTTTGAGCTTGCGCCACCCGGAAGCAGCACGCCCCGAATTGCGCCAAATCAGTTCGTAAGCATCTGGAGTTACGACTCCGGGGACATCTGTGGGAGCATCTGAATCGGTGGCGGTGGTGGTGGATGTTTCTGGTTCTGAAGTCTTGACCAGAGGTGGTTTGGGGGGTGCAGGTACTGGCGGAATCTGTGGCGATTTAACGTTTTTTTGCCTGCTAGTCTGCTCAAAACCCACCAAATCTGTTTTTTGGTCGGTTGATGGTCGATCGCCTGTGGGCGATATTTTCGGTGGGGAATTGCCAACATCAAAGGGGACGAAGCCAGTTTTTGGGGGAGTAGCCGGAATTTTTTGTGGATTTTCCGGTGGTTTTGGGGGGTGACGATCGCTCAATGCGGTTAAAGTGCGATCGGCCCAAGTTTTGACTTGAGTATGGGGATGTTTGGTGAGGGAAGTGCACAGGGCGATGGATTTTTGAAGATTACCAGTCGCTTTATAGGCCATCACCAACCCCATTTCGGCCCGCGTACCCAGTGGCTGATTGGTGGCGGATTCAGCAACAGATTCTAAAAGGGCGATCGCCCGATCGTAATCCTGTTGTTTCAAAGCAGCCAAACCAGCATCTAGAGACTGTTTCATCGATGAATCCGATTGATTTGGATTAGGTGGAGATACCATGACAGTGCCGGCGATCGCTACGCCTCTAATTGCCGATTTATACCAATTTTTTATGAGGCTGCATAGAATTCGATCCCCCCTAGCCCCCCTTAAAAAGGGGGGGACAAGATTCTGCTCTTTCGTCCCCCTTTGATCGGGGGATGCGAGGGGGATCGAGATCTGTGCAACGACCCATTAAATTGGTATTACTGCGTCTTGTCTAAGATAGCCTAAGCTTGAAAAATAGATAAATAACTGCCAGTTCCACAACCAAATAGATTCCCGTTCCACAAGAATATTAATTTTTTGCGGAACGGATTCCCAGCCTACTTAGTCTTATCCAAATTCCTCGACTCCAACCAAATAGGAATTGCAATCCAAGCCACTGCTAACAGTAAAGCCACTACCGCAAATTGAGCAGCCCAAGCTACCAATTTCTCTAAAGACACAACTTGTCCTAAAAAGTAGGATAAACTTACCATTACAGAGGCCCAACTGGCGGCACCGAGAATGTTGAACAGCGAAAATTTCCAAAAAGGCATTTCGGCTATTCCTGCTAGGGGGCTGGCAAAAATTCTCAGCAGTGCAATGAACCTGCCTAAAAAAACAGCCTTAGCTGCATTTTCGCTAAACTTTTCTTTCAAGTCAAACAGTTGTTCTTCTCGAAAACGAAAGATTTTTCCTAGCTTCAGCAACAGTGGCCAGCCGCCGTATCTGCCGATCGCATAACCAAAATTTCCCCCCAATGTAGCACCCGCGATCGCACTTGCGAGCACAAACCAGTAATTCAGTTCCCCACTGCCGGCTAAAAAGCCACCAGCAATCGTAATCGTCTCCCCAGGGAGAGGAATTCCCAGATTTTCCAGTAAAATTCCCAGAAATATTGCCCAGTAGCCGTAATCGTGAGCAAATTTCTGAATAGTCTCTAACGATAAAAACTCAAAAGACATTCGATACTGCCTTCGTAAACTTTTGCAAAGCTGCGATACTTTTATATATTGGCTTGATTCAGCCAATAGTGCAATCTTTCGTTGTGTTGACAAATACAGGAGATTAGCCGGTGAGAATGTCAACTACACCAACTTTTTGAAATCTGCGACTGTTTCGATCGATCCACAGCTAATTTGAATATCATAAATTGGCAGATTTGTCAAGCACAACCAATGACAAACAAATAAATCCGGCAGTTGAACCCCCACAGAAGCGATCGCCGGTGCAGCGGGAAAAGGCCAAAGTCGATCGAAACAAATCCTGTCCCCAGCCAACCCGAACTGCATCAAATAAGTTGCTGGCGGTGCATTTAACAGAGTCAGCAAACGGTAAGCCAAGTCATACAACTCTTGTCGCCAAACATCGGACAAATGCAGCGGTTGAAAGTAGCTCAACTCCCCAGACTGCTGGTGGCCCTCGACACCGATCGCCTCAGCATACAGAGGGCCCTTCGCCGTCCACACCACAGGCAACCACAAATCGCCCTCCCCAGTCGCAGCTTGCAACTCCTGTTGTACTCGCACCCGCGCCGCCGAGACATCGCGACAAAATTTAAACAAATCTTGAGCGGGAAACACCAGATGGGACGGCACATCCAGTGTCAAAGCACAAATCATGGCATCTTTGTTGGCGATCGCCCCACCGTCTAGGTCCGCAACTCCACAGATCTTCACCTCAGTGGCAGAATTAACATGGGCGATCGCAGCCGACAGAGCCAAAGCCGGTGCCCTATTGGCATCCGCCACAATCAAAACCCTAGACATTGCCAAAGCTCGGCATCTGAATGCCCCGATTGTCATCAGACTCTACAGTTGGCAAATCCAAACCTTTAGCCTTGCGGCTGCGCACGGCGAGACGGTAAGTTACGCTCTGCAATTCAGTATGCAGTTGGCGGTTTTCCTTTTGTAGTTGTTCCAATTTTTCCTTAATCGGCTCGATCCGCTCGGCAAACTTCTGGCGGTAAACTCCGGGTAATTCCTGAACTACCTGTTCCAGCATCCGAGAGCGATCGGTCAATTCTTGCACCGACTGCCGCAGTTGGTAAACTTCCGCATCCCGCTCGGCGATTTGTTCTTGATAAAAACCGACCTGTTCTTCAACAGCTTGCAGTTGTTCGCGCATCGCCTGCACTTGAGCGCTTTGGCGATCGGAAACCGACGGCGCCGGCACAAAACTGGTATTTCCCTTCACCAGTCTGAACAGCTCTTGAGACAACTGCTGCACCAATTGGTCGCGCATTTGCAGTTCTTCGTTGAGACGAGACACTTCCGATTGCAGTTCTTTGGTGCTTACAAGTTTACTGGGGTTCATCATCACCAATCCTTTTGGGCTAACATTTGCCAATAAATCAAATAGTTTACAGAATTATCTAACTCACTGAGACAGTGCAATGCAGCAGTCCCGCTGATTTTTTGTCACCACACTAAACCAGACTTGAGTTTTTTTAACAAAGTATCTAATTTTATTGTATTTTCTGCTTCCAAGATCCGATCGGCCCATCAAAGCTCTACCAATCAAGCCGATCTAGTTAATTACAGCCGAAAGTACCAGCCCTGCTTCATCCAAGCAGCCCCCAAAACAAATAATCCCGTCCTCATGGCCCGCCATCGCCAGAATTTTGCGATCGCCCAAATTCTCTTCCTCAAACAGCCTAAACATTTCCCATGCCATCCCAGGAGTCCCGTAAGGTATCTCTTTTCTAGTAGTCGGAATCTGGAACAGCAGTTGCTGCCACAGTTGAGGGTTATGAACGTGAATGATACCACCGACATCATCCCGATGAAGGTACAGCGCCGCGTGAGTCAGAGACTCGGAAGAAGCTGGTACCGGCCCGCGACAGCCCAGGAAATTTTTTTCCAAGTTAAATTCGGTGACAGTACAGTAGAATTCAGGCCCTAGAGTTGACAAATGTGCTGTCTGGGTACCTGAAATTATGAACTGGCAAGAATTACCGAGTCTGACGCTCACGTTACCAAAGCCGATGCCATTGTCGTACACCCCAATTAGTCCCAAAGAGTGGAGGCGATCGCGCCATGCCATCAAATCTACTATGGTCTCGACAGCTACAGGTTCTGCAAAAGTCCAGTCACAGTGGTACTTAACGACTCCTTCATCCATAAATTTTTGCCAATCAAAACAGTGGATTCAAGGCTGCATTAGCCTACATTCCAGTATCGCCGTAATTGGCTATTGACATTAACAAAAAATAAAATATTAAAGAACAACACAGTATTAAAAACATGATCTTTTCGCCTCAATATATGGTTACAAAATTTCCCTAGGGGAAGGCGCAGTTGGATCGCCCAATGCTGATTCCAGGATGTTGCTAAATCCTGGTTTTGATGACAAACCTGCTTAGTTAGCTGATTTATTTCTCTGTCACCAATCAAGTGTTTATACGGATTCAGCAGACTTTATCAGCAATTTTATCCAATGTAATATACTTAATTTTGGCTATCTTTATAAAAAACAACCGTATTTTTACGTATTTGTCTCCATTATACATATCTGGAGCCAAACCGTCAAAAAGTTAATATTTTTTAACAAATGAGGTTGCTGATGGACTGATTCCTGTTTCCCAAGGAGCCAATCCCGATCGCAAATCCGGGAAAAGCTACCCACTTTAGGGTCGATCGCTAATTTCTGCATCTCCTTGCCCCTCTCCCCTTGCCTCTGGTCTCCCCAGGCTCAAGAGGGGTTTTTTCAACCGGATTGGCGCTGGTTCCCCTGGGGCGATATCCTATAAGCAAGCCGATCGAGCAATCCGAAAACTCGATCGGCTAAGGTATTCAATAGAGGGCGATCGCCCGCCATCCTTTAAATGTGAAAGTGATAAAAGATACTACCATCGTCTTTAATTTCGCAATGAGCATTAAAGACTTCCGCTTGTTCGTTCAAAAAACGCTGGGCGACATCCGGCGACAGTCGCGTCTCCATCGCAAATCGCACCAGAGTGATTTCCCCATTACCTTCTTTGATCAGTCGGTACAAAGCACTTTGGAGGCGATCGCTCTCTTCTCGTTGAAAAGCTGCTTTATACCTCCAATCCGCCACCGTGGGAATCAAACCGCGACTGACTAAAATAGACAGCAGCAAGCCAAGTCCCAAAATCAAAGGCACTGTCGGATCGGAAGTTGGTGTCGCCACAATTTGTGGCGTTTGGGAAGGGGCCAAACTACTCACCATTTCTTTCTCCGACGCTTGCGTATCCGCCATTGCAAGCTGAGTTTTGTTGTAAAAGTCTTGCTGAACCTTGATTTGTTGCAACAGGCGAGCTCGCTCTCTTTCATATTGGTCGAGCTTTTGCTGAGCTTGTTTCAGTTCTTGAGTGACTTGTGCCAAGCGTTGATTGAGGGATTGATTGACGGATTGCCACCGATATTGGTTAATCAGGCGGCTCTTTTCCACCATCCCCTTCATCAACATATCCGCTGTTTTGATAGCTTGCTGCTGATCTAGCGATCGATACCCAACAGCAATCTCTAGCGGTTGTTCCGGCTTAGAAATCTTGACGCTAGCATTTTCTCTCACCTGTTGAGGCGACAACTTCACGGCATCTGCCACTGCTTTGACAACATTATCTGCCAACAGAACATCCGGTGTCAGTTGTTCCCCTTGCTTGAGAATAGTAGTACCGGTGCTAGAAAATTTGACTGGCGGACTATTAGAAGTCAGAGTGCCTTGAGCCATGAATCCGGGAGGCGGGGCTAGACGGTAGGCAAGGGCCCCTGAAATGCCCATAATTACAGCAAAACTGCCTAAAGCAATCCATCTGTATCGATTAGCTGGTGATTTAAAACGTAAATTTGCCATTTTGATAGTCAAGTCATAACATTCGCTTGCCGCAGCTACTGGTAAACCAAATAGCGATCGTCTTTTTCTTGTGAGTTAAATTGACTGCTGAAAAAGCTCTCAGCTTGTAGCGAAAAGCTCTGAGCTTTTCAGATTTGTCAATATCCAGGAGCAGAAACAGCCGATCGCGCTTTTATTTTATCAGAGCCATAACCTCAGCTTTTGTCCTTAAGAATAAATCTGTTGCCAGGATTTGGGAAGTCTATGGACTGCCAACTGGAACTCTAGGTCCGATCGCCTCGCCGTGTTTGTTGACATTTAAAACTGTCACCTTTTCACCGCGAAGACTTAGGCTGGTCAGAATGGCTTGTTTGATTACTCTTACAAGCCCCGTCTCTTAAGAGCGGGGTTCCTGACCCAATTATCTGACATCTTGGCTGGAAGCGGACGCAGTTCCACCAGGAAAAAATCTTAAATACTCTGTCCAAAAAGTTATAGAACAAAGATTATACCACTTACCTATGAGTTTGCTAGAAATTTAAAAAATTGTGGAGCCGATCGATCTGACCAACTCCACATCATCATGTTGATTAGCAATGGATACAAGAGCAAGATTCAGATGCCGATGGGTAAAATCAAGCCTTCCCGCGCCATTACCGCCTTGGGGAAAGCCACTTGCACTTCCAGAGCAATGCGATCGAGAAAATCGTCAGTATGAGCCGGATCATGGTGGAAAATCACCACACGCTTCACCCTAGCCTCCTTACCCATTCTCACCGCTTCCTGCCAAGTCGAGTGTCCCCAGCCTATCTTGGGAGACTTGGGGTTGTGATATTCCTCGTCCGTGTACATCGCGTCATAAATCAGCACATCAGCATCAAGGGCGAGATTATAAATATTTTCATCCAGTCGATCGGGAAAATGCTCCGTATCCGAACAATAAACAACGGATCTCCCATGCCAAGTCACCCGATATCCCATAGCAGTATTGGGGTGATTCAGAGAACCAGTCCGAATCTCAATATCATCCAGCATCATCGTCTGGTTGTGATACAGTTCGTTGAAATTCAAATCTGCCTGCAAACCCATCAGTGGCACCGGGGAATTCGAGTGTAGCACCCGTTCCACAAAGTGCCTTTTCAGGCAATCTCCATCCGGTGGAGTCGCCCCGTAAATATCAAATCTATTCCCACGGATAAAAGCGGGAGCAAACAGCGGGAACCCTTGGATGTGATCCCAGTGATAGTGAGTAAAAAACATATAAGCTTGCACCGGCATTTCTTGCATCAACTGATCTCCCAGCATCCGCAAACCAGTTCCGCCATCAAAAATCAGGCGTTTTCCACCCACGCGCATTTCCAAACAAGAAGTATTACCGCCATAGCGAACAGTTTCTACTCCCGGTGTCGGAACACTGCCCCGTACACCCCAGAACTGCACTACAAAATCATCTATACCTTCCATTGCTTCAGACTGTTGAGGGCAATCATCAAAGGGAGTTGCCACTACAGAGGACAAGCTGATTTCCATTTTAAAATTCAGACTTTAAGGTTTCACATTGTCCGTAATGGCGCAGGAGATGGTCGCACAACACTAAAGCTACCATCGCTTCCACCATTGGCACTGCTCTTGGCAAAACGCAAGGGTCGTGCCGTCCTTTTGCAGCCAGCAGCGTTTCTGCTCCCTCGCGGGTGACTGTACGTTGCTGCTGACGAATGGTCGCAGTTGGCTTGAAGGCGGCCCGCAGAATTATATTTTCGCCGTTAGCAATGCCACCCTGAATTCCACCAGAACGGTTTGTTACTGTACGAATCACACCCTGTTCATCAGTATAGTATTCATCATTGTGTTGGCTGCCTGTCAGGAGAGTTCCTGCGAAGCCCGATCCAATTTCAAACCCTTTGCTGGCGGGCAAGGACATCACGGCTTTTGCCAAGTCAGCTTCTAGCTTATCGAATACGGGCATTCCCAGACCTTTGGGTACGTTGCGGGCGACGCATTCGACAACACCACCGATCGAATCTCCACTGTCACGAACTTTTTCAATCAGTTCAATCATTCTTTCGGCACATTCGGCATCTGGACAGCGGACTATATTGCTTTCTACTTGTTCTAAGGTAACAGTATCGGGGTCTGCAAAACATTCTAAGTCTTTGATGCGTTTAACATAGCCGACTATTTCGACTCCGGCTACTTGTTTGAGAATTTTTTTGGCGATCGCCCCTGCTGCTACTCTACCAATAGTTTCCCTTGCCGAACTGCGACCACCGCCTTGCCAGTTACGAATTCCGTATTTAGCATCGTAGGTGGCATCAGCGTGGGAAGGGCGATAGGTAGTTGCCATTTCGCCATAGTCTTGGGGACGAGTGTCTTGATTGCGGACTAAAATGGCGATCGGAGTTCCCAGAGTTTTACCTTCAAACACCCCGGACAGAATCTCGCAACTATCAGCCTCTTTACGGGGAGTCGTAATTTTGCTTTGGCCCGGACGGCGGCGATCGAGTTCTGCTTGAATTTCCGATGCGTCAATGGACAGGAGTGGCGGGCAACCGTCAATTACCACTCCCACCCCACCGCCGTGAGATTCACCAAATGTCGATATCCGAAATAGATGCCCAAATGAGTTGCCCATGATGCTTTAGCCTGAAACCTGAGAATTTTTAGTTTAAATGGAATAGAGATTTACTGTATTTCTGAAAAATATACCATTGACGAGTATGCCACAGGCGATCGGCCTACACAATTACTCCCTTCCCGGTAGAAGAATATCTACCAGGGAGAGGGGGATGGGGCCTAAAAGCATGGAGCCTAAAAGCATTAATCTGACTGATGACTACTGACTAATGACTACTGACTAATGACTAATCTTCGTGTTCTTCAAAAGGATCTCTCAATTCCTTAGCGGGAGGGCCAAAGGCGGTGTATATCGAAAAGCCGGTGATTGCCACCAGACACACGCCCAGGGAAATGCCTAGAACTGCTGCGGGTTCCATAGTTTTGATTGATTATGAGTGCTCCTCCTCATAATATTACAAAAAATAACATTTTGTGTAATATTATATTGATTTGAGACGCCATAGGATATGGAGGCGACACAGGGGTAAAACCAAGGTGAGGAGAAGCAGTGTCTGCAAGCTCAATTGTATTTTTTACTTAGGTTGTGGCAAAAACCTGAAATCCTTTCTACCAGGGCATTTTTCTCATCTTTCGCCACAGACTCACTGTCCGCAAGTTCCGATCGCCCACTAGATCCCGAAATTGCGATCGTCATTAGCGGTGGAAATATGTCAAACTTTTCTGTAGAGATTCATTGCAGGTGACTTATGGCACAACGGACTTGGTTAGGAGATATACTCAAACCCCTTAACTCTGAATACGGCAAGGTAGCCCCCGGTTGGGGAACTACTCTTTTGATGAGTACGTTCATTGGACTGTTTTTTGTGTTCTTGTTGATTATTTTGCAAATCTACAACTCTTCTCTCATTCTAGAGAATGTAGATGTAGATTGGTCGAGTCTTGGCCGCTAAAAATTGAGCCCGAAAAAGTCAGGCTACGAGTAAAAGCTGAGGGTAGAGGAGAAAGGACAAAAACTATGTTTTCCCATTTTTCCTTTTTTCCTTGCCCTTTTCGATTACTTTCTCCCTAAATAAATGATAACTAATTAAATCGATCGCAGGAGCAACAAATGAATATTTTTGGCATTGGTTTGCCGGAAATGGCAGTAATTTTTACGATCGCCCTATTGGTATTTGGTCCGAAAAAATTGCCCGAAATTGGTCGCAGTATGGGCAAGGCACTTCGCGGATTTCAGGATGCCTCGCGGGATTTTGAGTCCGAGTTGAACCGGGAAGCCAAGCAATTAGAAGAAGCCGTCGTCAGTAGCAGCAAACCAGAAACAGAAAAACTCGCGGCCGCTAATCCCAAGGAAGATAGCGCAAACAGTTAGATGAATAAGACTCAGAAGTCAGAAACACCAGCCGAGTTAGTGATTCCTCAGTTAATAGTTGGTCTAGGAAATCCCGAACCTAAATACGATCGCACCCGACACAACATCGGCTTTAATGCTGTCGATGCCTTGGCACAATCTTGGCAAATTTCTTTGTCGGAAAATCGGAAATTTCAAGGCATCTTTGGCGAAGGAAATCGGCCGCGGGGACAAAAAATTCGCTTGCTGAAACCGCTGACCTATATGAATCTTTCCGGTCAATCAATTCGTGCGGTGGCAGATTGGTACAAAATACCTGCCGAATCGGTGTTAGTAGTATACGACGATATGGATTTGCCGATCGGGAAAATCAGAATGCGACTTTCCGGTTCCGCAGGCGGGCATAATGGCATGAAATCAGCGATCGCTCATTTGGGTACAGACAAGTTTCCCCGCTTACGCATCGGCATTGGTAAACCTCAAAACGAAGTTTCTCAGAAGGAGAAAAATACCATTTCCTTCGTTTTAGGAAAATTTTCCTCAGAGGAAACCCAGTTATTAGAAAATGTGCTTAAACTGGTTAGAGAAGCTGTGGAACTTAGCCTCCATCAGGGAGTGGAAAAGTCCATGAGCCTTTACAATAGTCGCACGATCGCAGCAATAAATGCGGAAACAAAAAGGTGAGTTCGAGACGTTTACCTGAAACTACTGCATATGTCCGGGTTACTGGTCAATCTTGGCAAAAAGGCACGATTGAAGGTGAAGTAAGTGCCGGCAGTTTCGAGTGGCAGTTTCAGTGGCGTTTCAGGGAAGAAAAAACACTGATACTTGAGCCTTCTCAAGGTAGGGCTTTGATTCAAGAACCCCTACATCGTTTTCTAGAAAAGTGGGATTATCAGCTTGAACCTGGTGGGGACTATTCGTTTACGGTTCGGGCTGAGTTTTAAGATTTTGATATTTATATTAAAAAGTGTGAGCGATCGTTACTCGTAAAAGATAACGGAGATTTACTGGCTGAACCGCCCAGCTCAACGCCAGCGATCGTTGTCGTTCTTGTATTAACGAAAAAGTCCGTAAAGACAGTCAAAGATCTCAAATAGGTTCTATAATACATTTTGATGTTATCGATGACGATCGCTCCAAGAGTATCAGGAAGATATGTATGCCATTTTACGAACTGCTAAATGCTTCACAACGCCAAAAATCATCTCCCAATTCCGAAGATATCCTAGGTGTAATCGACACCATTTTTGACTACGTTGAATTTGTTAAGGGCGATCGCATTGCTACGCTTCCTGAAGACCTTTGGGGAACGGAAGTGGCGGTGATAGGTGCAGGAGTTGCTGGATTGGTTGCTGCCTACGAACTTTTGAAAATGGGTGCAAAACCTGTGATCTTTGAAGCTAGCCATCGCATTGGCGGACGAGCTTATTCTAAACACTTCACCGAATTGGATGGCAAAGAATCTCCTGTTGTTGCCGAGTTGGGTTCGATGCGGTTTCCTCCCTCTGGCAAGCTCTTTTTTTACTATCTTACCGAGGTTTTCAAGCTGCCGCAGCCCGAGGGAAGTGGTTTTCCCGATCCGGGGAAAGTCCCCACAAAACTGTATTACCAAAATGAAGCGATCGACTGGCCCCAGGGTTTACCGCATCCGGACGATCGAGAATTTGAACGCATTGGCAACGAGTTTAATGCTTTTGTAAATAAGCTAGTCGAGCCACTGAAAAAAGCTTGGGGGGAACTAGCAACTGCCAAAGAAAAAGGCGATACTCAAGAGTACGAACAAAAGCGGAAACAGCTAACGCAAATTTGGCAAGGTTATATCTATCGCTATCAAAATGTCAGCTTCTACGAAGCAGTGCGTCAAGGGATTTCCAGTTGGACAGATGAAGATGCCAACAAATTTGGCGCATTGGGCATCGGTTCGGGAGGGTTTGGACCGGTATTTCCGCTCAATTTCCTAGAATTCCTGCGCATCATCGCTAACGGGTGGGAAGACAACCAGCAACTTCTTCCTTTTGGCATCTCTACTTTTATCCAGAAATTTTACACTGAACCAGTGGATTCTCCTCTAGGAAGGCGATCGCTGCAAGATTTAAATACTCTGCATCTCAACACTCCAATTACCGCCATTAAATACAAAAATGGTAAACCCGTCGTTTATTATACCAATCCCGATCTAAGCGAGCGATCGAAGTCCTTTGAAGCTGCGATCGTTACCAGCACAACTCGCTCAATGCAGTTTATGGGATTAACCCTCGACTCTCCTAGCAATTCTGATGCGGTTATCGCTCAACAATCCGTTAAAGTGGCGTTACGCAACCTTCATTTAACTACTTCTTCAAAACTGTTTATTCGCACGAAAACAAAGTTTTGGTTGGATGAGGGTGGCAATCCCAAACCGAATATTCCCCAAAATATTCAAACTGACGAACTACCGCGCGGCATCTACGCCCTTGACTACCCCAAAGAATACAACCCCGACCAAAATGGAGTTGTCGTGGTTAGCTACACTTGGGAAGATGATTCAACTAAGTTAATGGCACTAAGCCCGCAAGAGAGGCTGGCAGTGTTTAAAAAATCGATCGCCCGCGTGAGTCCAGAGTTTGCGGAAAATCTCGTTCCCCTTCAGTTTAAGGACAAGGATGGTAAGGACAAGGACGATATTTTGTGCATAGACTGGCAAGCAGAAAATTATTACTACGGCGCGTTTAAGCTTCAGTATCCCGGACAAGAACCCAATATTCAGGCGGCTTACTATCAATTTTTAAGCGTTTTGGACGATCGCGATCGAGGAGTGTACCTGGCTGGTGATAGCGTTTCTTGGGCAGGAGGTTGGACAGAAGGAGCGATGCACACAGCAATTAATGCTGCTTGCGCTGTGGCTAAACGTCTAGGTGCAAAAGTTAAAGACAACTCACCTCTAACTCAAGACTCGCGCCTGTACTATTACGGGCAACGCTTACTGCGCTATGAAAAAGCCGTTGGCTATTCAAACCATACCAATAATGAGCTTTACAATTGGTTTGATGATACAGAAGCAGCGAAAAATCAAGTTTTTCCATTTTTGACTAAAATTGTTGTTCGTCACGGGGATATTATAGATCGCCTGCAAATATGCTATGGCGATGAATGTATGTTTGCGCGTGGCGGTAACGGCGGTACAGAAAGTATCTTTAACATCGAACCAGGAGATACTCTCGTTGAAGTTTCGGGTTATTACGGTACTTGGTATGGTTGGACAGCGATTCTGCAATTAACCTTGACAACTCAAAATGGTCAAACCGCAACTTACGGCACAACCAACAATGCTATCAATATCTCGTGTTTTTCTTTTACTGCTAACTCAGAGAAAAAAGAACGCATCTTAGCTTTTCATGGTTCTACATTTTCAGGAAACTTGGCAAACGGACGCGCTACTTCGTTTTTAGGGTCTCTAGGGGTAACGATTCAATATCCGGATACTTCTCTTGAAGGATAATCTGGCTGACTGAAGGTTGCAGCACGCGGGAATTAACCTAAATCGTGCTGCTCTTTTATCTATCTAAATTATCTCGTACTAAGTAAGTCGGTGGAAATAGTTACAACTATGTAATGAAATATTAAGTGGTGCGAATGGAGTTGAATTTAATACGTTCCGCAGTATGGTTTCCTTTTTCTGCTCTAACTTCTAAATATTGTCGTAAATTAGGTTATTATTTGCGCATATCAAAACTTTAATTTATTGACTGGATAATTATAATGACGATCGTACTTAGTGGTTACCAGATTCTCAGTCAAATTTACGAAAGCACCAATTCTATAGTTTATCGAGGTATCCGACAACAGGATAACCAACCTGTTATCCTCAAAACGCTAAAGCAGGACTATCCCACGCCTGCTGAGCTGACCCGCTACAAGCAGGAGTATGAGATTGCCAGCAATCTGAACATCGAGGGAGTCATCAAAGTCTACAGCCTCCAGGAATATCACAGGATGTTGGCCATCATCCAGGAAGATTTTGGTGGTAGCTCATTGAAGATGTTGATGAATCATCCTGTAGAAGCACAAAACATTGCCTCCCTACGCCTGTTTCTCCACATCGCCATCAAAACAGCAGAGATTTTGGGTAACATTCACGCTGCCAACGTTATTCACAAGGATATTAACCCCGCCAATATTCTTTTCAATCCAGAAACAGGACAAGTAAAAATTATCGATTTTGGTATTTCTACCTTCTTCACTCATGAAAATCCTACCCTGAAAAGCCCAAATGTTTTAGAAGGGACATTACCTTATATTTCTCCAGAGCAAACAGGGAGAATGAATCGTTTTCTAGATTACCGCACTGACTTTTATTCTCTTGGCATTACCTTCTACGAACTCTTAACCGGACAACTTCCATTTACTACTAATGATGCTTTAGAGTTAGTGCATTTTCATATTGCTAAACAGCCCGCTCCACCCCATCAAATCGATCCAGAAATACCCAAGCCTGTTTCCGATATTGTGATGAAGATGATAGCGAAAACGGCTGAACATCGATACCAAAGTGCTTTTGGCATTAAAGCTGATTTAGAAATATGTCTGAATCAGTTAACAACCCAAAACCTAATTGAGCCATTCACTCTTGGTTCTCAAGATATCTCCGGCAAGTTTCAAATTCCCCAAAAACTTTACGGACGTGAGGAAGAGATTGCTACTTTATTAGCAGCATTTGACAGAATAGCAGCCGGGAAAGTAGACGGAATCGAACTGATGCTGGTAGCTGGTTATTCTGGGATTGGCAAATCAGCATTAGTCAAAGAAATTTATCAGCCAATTACTCGCAATCGCGGCTATTTTATTTCCGGAAAATTCGATCAGTTTCAGCGCAATATTCCCTACTCCGCTATAGTGGCTGCTTTTTCCGACTTAGTTCGACAACTGTTAACAGAAACCGAAACACAACTAAACAAATGGCGAGAAAAAATATTAACAGCTTTAGGTGTTAACAGTCAGATCGTAATTGATGTAATTCCTGAAGTAGAACTGATTGTTGGCAAACAATCACCAGTACCCAATTTAGGATATGCTGAAGCGCAAAATCGCTTTAATTTAGTATTCCAAAACTTTATTCGCACTTTTTGTTCTCAAGATCATCCATTAGTTATATTTTTGGATGACTTGCAATGGGCAGACTCTGCTACTCTCAAATTAATTCAACTAATGATCGCGGATGCAGATACGCAATACCTATTTTTAATAGGAGCGTATCGGGATAACGAAGTCAACTCGACTCATCCCTTGATGATGGCTTTGGAAGACATCCGCGCCGGAGGAGCAACTGTCAAAATGATCGCGCTCGCACCTTTAAGGAGAGAACATATTAACCAGATGATTGCTGATACATTTTCTAGTAACATAGAAACCGTAAAACCCTTATCAGAATTAGTAGTTAGAAAAACTAATAGCAACCCTTTCTTTGTCAATGAATTTTTAAAATATTTGTACCATCAAAATTTAATTATTTTTAACTTTGATTCCCATATTTGGCAATGGAATATCGCTCAAATTGAAGAAATAGCCATTACAAATAATGTAGTTGAGTTAATGATTGCTAAGCTCAAAACAATGACTGAAGAAAGTCAGCAAGTCTTGCGTTTAGCAGCCTGTATTGGCAGACATTTTGACTTGAATACTTTATCAATTATTTGCGAAAAATTGACAACAGAGCTTTTCTCCTATCTCCGACCCGCCATTCAGTCAGAGTTAATTATTTCCTTATCAGAACTAGATTCAGAACTTTTAATCCAATCTTATAAATTCGGGCACGATCGTATCCAGGAAGCTGCATATGCTTTAATTGACGAATCAGATAAAAAAGCAATTCATTTACAGATTGGTCGGCTACTTCGGCAAAATAGGCTCCCAGAAACCCTTTCGGAAAAAATATTTGAAATTGTCGAGCATTTCAATATAGCATTTGAACTTATTACCCATCAACAAGAGCGAGACGAAATTGCCAAGCTGAATCTAATAGCGGGTCAGAAAGCAAAAGCAGCAACAGCTTATAGTGAAGCAGTTCAATATTTGCATACGGGATTAAATCTCTTGGCAGATGATAGTTGGCAAGTCCAGTATCAATTAACGCTGAATCTTTATACAGAAGCGGTAGAAGCAGAATACTTAAACACCAATTTTGAGGAAGCTGATAAGCTTTCTGAGATTGTATTTAAACAAGCTAAAACAATAGTAGATAAATTCAAAGTTTATGATGCAAAGATGCAGTTTGCTTGCATTCAAAATCAGATGTCTTCTGCGATAGATACTGGGTTACAACTTCTGGAAATGCTGGGTGTATCTCTGTCAAAAACACCACCAAATAACTTGAACATTGACAGTCTTTATGAATTGCCAGAAATGACCGATCCTGTCTTATTGTCAGCTATGCGTATATTCATAAATTTATTTAGTCCTGCCTATATTAGTAATCCTGCCTTATTACCAACGATCGCATTTACCATGCTCGAACTATGTATTCGAGAAGGGAATTCGCCCCAAGCTGCTTTTGCTTACGCTTTTTATGGAGTTCTTTTGTGTACGGGAATGAACGATATCGAGGCGGGATATAAGTTTGGTAGATTAGCTTTGCAGGTGTTAGATAAATTTGAATCGAGTTATTATATAAAATGCAAGGTTCATGAAGTATTTAATGCCTTCATTAGACACTGGAAAGAACCTGCTCGTGCCTCAATAGAAGCTTTGCGCCAAACCGTTCAATTCGGGATGGAAACTGGAGATTTAGAATTTGCAGGTTATTCTGCAGTTCACTATTGTGCTTACATATTATTGGTGGGAGCCCCTCTGGAATTAGTGTATCAGAAGCAGATGGCTTATGTTGAATTACTTCATAACTCAAAACAGGAATATTCTCTGGATTATGCCAAAATTTGGGTGCAGTCAACCTTGAATTTAATGGGTAAATCTGAAAATAAAAATCGCTTAATGGGTGAGCTTTTCAACGAAGAAGAAATGCTACCATTTTTGCAAAATAATAATAATCTTAGTTCTTTGTTTGTCGCGCATCTAGTCAAATGTATTCTCAGCTATTTATTTAAAGAATATCAGGAATCTGCACACAATGCAGCGATCGCCACAGACTACGAACAAGCGATGGCAGGATTGCTTCCTGCCACTCAACATCCATTTTACTATTCTTTATCCCTTCTGGCTTTATATCAAAATGCTGATAGCGATCGAAAAAGAGAATATCTCGAACAAGTAAATTTCAATCAAGATAAAATGAAGAAGTGGGTCGATTGTGTGCCGATAAATTTTCAGCACAAATACGACCTAGTGGAAGCAGAAAAAGCCAGAGTATTAGGTCAGAATTGGCAAGCGGCAGAACTTTACGATCGCTCGATCAAAGGTGCTATAGACAACGGATATATTCAAGATGAAGCCTTGGCTTATGAGTTGGGGGCTGAATTTTATCTAGCAAGTGGTATGGACAAAATTGCCGCAACCTATTTGCAAGAGACATACTATAGCTATACTCGCTGGCAAGCTTGGGCAAAAGTTAAGGATTTGGAATCAAGATATCCGCAGTTACGAACTAAATCTTTGGCAGCCACTCGCATTACAGAAGCGCGCACGAGTGTAACCCAAATACAAACTACCACAAGTTCAGACATCGCTTTAGATTTCGCCACAGTCATCAAATCCTCCCAAGCGATTGGGAGTGAAGTTATGTTAGAGCAACTACTACCGAAATTGCTCAAGATTTCGATCGAAAATGCCGGGGCGCAAGTTGGTTTCCTAATTTTAGAATCTCAGGAAAGATTGTTGATTGAAGCTGAAGGCTCTGTGGATTCAGAACGAGTCACTGTCTTGCAGTCAATCAACATTGAAACTAGCGAAAAACTGCCACTAGGTGTCATCCAATACGTGGCGAGAACTCGAGAAGATGTCGTTTTATCGGATGCTGCTAAGGAAGGAGTTTTTACTAGCGAACCTTATATGGTTAAAAATCAGCCTAAGTCACTCTTATGCACTCCTATTATTAATCAAGGCAAACTCATCGGCATTCTGTACTTAGAAAATAATCTGACTACAGGAGCTTTTACTTCTGATAGATTGGCAGTTTTAAAGATATTATCTTCCCAAGCAGCGATTTCGATCGACAATGCTCGACTCTATCAAAACTTAGAAGATAAAGTCGAAGAACGCACGGCTCAACTAGCTCAAGCAAATCAAGAAATTAGCACCCTAAATCAGAAACTCAAAGCCGAAAATGTCCGCATGAATGCAGAACTTAATATTGTCAAACAATTGCAACAAATGGTGTTGCCCAAACAGTCAGAACTCGCAGCAATTGAAGGTTTAGAAATAGCTGGATTTATGGAACCGGCAGATGAAATTGGCGGTGATTACTACGACGTATTGCAACAGGATGGAAGAGTTAAAATTAGTATTGGTGATGTCACCGGACATGGTTTAGAAAGTGGCGTGTTGATGATTATGGCACAAACTGCTGTCAGGACGCTTCAGAAAATGAACGAAACAGATCCTGTGAAGTTTTTGGATATCATAAACCAGACACTTTATGACAATCTCCAGCGCATTGACTCGGATAAAAATATGACTTTAGCCATCTTAGATTATGCCGGAGGTGTCCTGAAATTAAGCGGACAACATGAAGAAATGATTGTGGTGCGGGCTGATGGAACATTGGAGTGCGTAGACACGATGGATTTAGGCTTTCCCATTGGCTTAGTAGAAGAGATTGGCGACTTTGTTGCTCAAGCAGAAGTGCTGTTAAATCCTGGGGATGTGGTGGTGCTTTATACTGATGGAATTCCTGAAGCTAAAAATATTAGTAAAGCGCAGTACGGATTAAAAAGGTTGTGGCAAGTGGTGGTTGAAAATCGTCAACGCTCAGCCCAGGAAATTCGGGAAGCTGCGATCGCTGATGTGCGACAGTATATTGGTGTTCAGAAGGTTTTTGATGATATTACTTTGGTGGTAATCAAGCAAAAATAGAGTTCTTTTGTTACATAGTTATAAATTTTATAACCACATTTTATGCTAAATCTAGCCTACAGGAATTAGTGTTGTAAAATACGGATGACCGAAAAGCTGACTGCATAAGTCTTCTTCCTTCTTCCTGAATTTCCCCCCTAGGGGGGGGGCAGGGGGGGTGACTTCTTCCTTCTTCCTTCTACTTAGTATGTGAGATTTGAGGATACGAACTACCAACCAGCGATCGACTAATGAGAATTTTCAGAAATTTTTCGCATTCCTAAAACCAATGTACCTAAAAACAATAGCCCGATCGCACCAGCTAGCGGATTGCCATTAACTCCCGTCACCCAGTCCGGTACCGAACCAGAATATATAATTAATTTCCCGACATTAATCATATAATATCCCCAAACTAAACCTGCATGAAAGCCGATCGGCAAACCGAGTCGATTTTGGCGCGATCGCTTTCCGCCAACCAATATCAAACCCAACAGCAACAACCCCGGAAACTGCGGCCAACTCCGCAGCATGGCAACCACAGGTTTGATAAAATGGGAGAGGGCAAACAAAATGCTATTCGCCCACAAAGATACTCGATCGCTGTAGTCCCGCTGCAACTCATCGAGCAACCAACCACGGAATACCAACTCCTCCGCAAAACCCACTCCTAAAGCACTCAAAAGCCCTTCTGCAATGATTCTGGGCAAATTATCTGATTTTTGCCATGAGACAAAGCCGAGCAGTCCTTGCACCCCAAATAAGCTGAAAGTGAGCAAAAGCCCGATCGCCAATCCGATTAAAAACTCGAAACCGTTCTGTCTAGTATTGATCAAACCATAGCTTTTGATCACTTGGCTGTTTCCGTAAACTTTTTTTCCCCAGAGTCGCACCAAGAACAGAAACTCACTAAACAACAGCGCCATAGTTAGAATAGTGGCGAGGTTGCTGTCTTTAACTAATAAGTAAATTGGTGCTGCTAGGGGCAACCAGATGGATAATAAAGCTAACAGGAAAATGAGGATGCGCCCCAAAAATGGATAACTGGCTATTTTAATTAATTTAGTCATTAACCCTCACATAACACGCGATTTGTTCGGAATTATTTAACCACAGAGGACACAGAGTACGCAGAGAGAAATTAGAGAGAGATTAATCATTCTGCTTTTTATCTGTTTGGAATTATTTAACCACAGAGGACACAGAGTACGCAGAGAGAAATTAGAGAGAGATTAATCATTCTGCTTTTTATCTGTTTGGAATTATTTAACCACAGAGGACACAGAGTACGCAGAGAAAAATTAGAGAGAGATTAATCATTCTGCTTTTTATCTGTTTGGAATTATTTAACCACAGAGGACACAGAGTACGCAGAGAGAAATTAGAGAGAGATTAATCATTCTGCTTTTTATCTGTTTGGAATTATTTAACCACAGAGGACACAGAGTACGCAGAGAAAAATTAGAGAGAGATTAATCATTGTACGAAGCAGGCACAGAAAGCTAGAATAGCATTGTAGTGGTTGAAACTTTTTAGATCCTTTCAGGTATCCCGGTGGCTTGGGTTTGAAATGCAATTGACCTTTGAGATACAAATCTCTTAATTCTTTGAAAGATTTAAAAGCTTCCGTGACTGACATCAATGTTTGCTGCATTGGTGTTGATGGCAACGACTTGGCAACCATTGATTTCGCCACTGACGACTCACAAGATAAATCAAACTTTCCGGTCAACAGTTCCCGGAACTAAAAAAGCTGCCATCTTTATGGACGAGCAGCTATTTTGTGAGTACGGCAGGTAATATTAGTAGTGAAGTGGTGAAAAAATATATAGAAGATCCACATCACTCAGCCAACTAAAGAACACGGGGACTGAAGTCCCCCGCGCCGCTTCCCTAGGAAGGACTAAAGTCTCGCTCGTTTCCCGCATCCCGTATTATTTTTATGACTGAAGCCTCGGATTTCTCCAATGTCGATCGAGAATTAGATGACACAATTTTAAGCTTCGCAGATATTCAGGCAGAACTCAACCTCCGCCATGCTACAGATGCTCTGCGAGATATCGTAGAAAATCTCGACTTGACTCCCATCGAGCGAACTGGACTAGAGCCGGAAATTAGGGGGTTGGAGAAAATGCTCGATAAGCTAGAGCGCGCTTGTGTCCAAATCGCTGTGTTTGGAATGGTGGGGAGGGGTAAATCTTCGGTTTTGAACGCGCTTTTGGGTCAAAATGTGTTTGAAACAGGCCCGACTCACGGTGTGACTCGCACCACAACGATTGGACAGTGGGATGTTGGTGATGGAGTTAATCAAAATTTGCCCGATGGCTTACGCCCCGCTACGCTACGACTTTCGCCGATTATTTACCGTTTGTCGCAAGTTGAATTAATCGATACTCCGGGAATAGATGAAGTTGATGGCGAAACTCGCGAACTTTTGGCTAGGCGCGTTGCTACACAAGCAGATTTGATTTTGTTTGTGGTGGCGGGCGACATTACGAAAGTGGAATATCAAGCACTTTCGCAATTGCGAGAAGCCGGAAAGCCGATGTTATTAGTATTTAATAAAATTGACCAATATCCCGATGCAGACAGATTGGCAATTTATCACAAAATTCGGGACGATCGCGTGAAAGAATTGTTATCTCCTGATGAAATTGTGATGGCTGCTGCATCACCTTTGACGGCGAATGCAGTGCGCCGTCCCGATGGCAGTATGGGCGTGAAAATGACTCGCGGTTTGCCGCAAGTTGAGGATTTAAAATTAAAGATTTTGGAGATTTTAGACAGGGAAGGTAAGTCTTTGGTCGCTTTGAATACGATGCTCTGTGCAGGGGATATTAACGAGCAGTTGGTGCAGCGGAAAATGGAAATTCGAGAGGATGCTGCTAATCGGATTATCTGGAATGGGGTAATGACTAAAGCAGTGGCGATCGCCCTTAATCCAATTACTGTAATTGATATCCTCAGCGGTGCTGTAATTGATGTGGTGATGATATTAACTCTGTCTAAAGTTTACGGCATTGCCATGACGGAAGCGGGAGCAGTGGAATTGTTGCAAAAAATTGCTATTAGTATGGGGGGAATTACAGCAGGGGAATTGGTGGCGAATTTTGGTTTGAGTTCTTTGAAAGGATTGTTGGGTTTAGCGACACCGGCAACCGGGGGTTTAGCTTTAGGACCTTATGTTTCAGTAGCTATGACGCAAGCTGCGATTGGGGGAGTTTCTTGCTACGGAATCGGTCAAGTTACTAAGGCTTATTTGGCTAATGGTGCTTCTTGGGGAGATGATGGGCCCAAGGCTGTTGTCACCAAGATTTTGTCTTCTTTGGATGATGATTCTATTTTAAATAGGATTAAGGAGGAGTTGCGGGCCAAGCTGGATTTGCGGGAAGAAGCAAGAAGGATCAAAGTTGACACTCCTGGGCCTTAAGCCATGGGGATTCTGGAATCTACCTCCCGTTATACTGAAGGTTAACGGGAGGGGACTGCTTATGAGATGGGATGGAGTTTATTCCACCGATTCGACGATCGATACCGTCGATCGCACCACCGTCGGCAGTACAATTTTCTCCACCGCAGGAGTACAGCCTAGCCACTGCACAGACACTTCGGCAAACTGCTCTGGCTGGCCACTGACGCAAAAACGAGTAGGCAAAGCAGTACCTGAATTCCGCAGCCCTAAAAGCTCTAATTCCTGAGCAGCAGCAGCCACTACCCGCACCGCCGGATCGATTAAATTGACCCCAGCAGGTAAAAGCGATCGCAACACTGGAGCCAACAGCGGATAATGAGTGCAGCCGTAAATCAGCGTATCGATACGCTGCTGAATCAAAGGAGCTAAATATTCCCGCGCTACCTCAGTAGTGTAAGGATCGTAAATGCGGTTTTGCTCCACCAGTGGCACAAAAGCCGGACAGCTAACTTGCCACACTCGGCAAGAATTTTCCATTTCCAAAATCGCATTGCGATAAGCATTGCTAGCCGCCGTAGCAGGAGTGGCGATGACTCCAATCCGCTTCCCTTGCTGTACCGCAGCCTGGGCCCCCGGCAGAATTACTCCCAGCACCGGAATATCAAACTCAGCCTGCACCATTTCCATCGCCAAAGCCGAACTGGTGTTGCAGGCCATAATCACCATTTTGACATCCTGTTCCACCAGCCAAGTCATAATTTCCCGCACAAACTGCACAATCTCCGCAGCAGTACGAGTGCCATAGGGAACCCTCGCCGTGTCTCCAAAATAAAGTATTGATTCCTTGGGTAATTGTCGGTACAACTCCCTCAAGACAGTTAAACCACCTACCCCGCTATCAAAAATACCGATTCTTTGTTGTCCAGAGTCTGTTGTCATTGGTTAATTATTAGTAGTTAGTTGGCAGTTGGCAGTTGCTGTGCCCTGAGCGTAGTCGAAGGGTTAGTTGGCAGTTGGCAGTTGTTAGTTGTTAGTTGGCAGTTGGCAGTTGTTAGTTGTTAGTTGGCAGTTGGCAGTTGTTAGTTGGCAGTTGCTACCAATAACCAATAACTAATAACCAATTACCAATAACTAATAACCAATTACCAATTACCCTCTCTCCGCCAATATATTATCTTTGCTGAAGATACAGCAAAATGCCACGGGCGATCGAAGCAGCCATTTGACTGCGGTAAGCTGGATCGGAAAGCTTGGCAGCATCCTCCGCACCAGTCACAAACCCAACTTCCAGCAATACAGAAGGCATAGTAGTCTTTCTGAGAACATAAAACCTAGCCTGTCGCACTCGGCGGTCATCTGCCCCCGTCCCCTGCAAAATACTGGTGTGAATAGTCCTGGCCAAATCTAGTCCATTGTCGAAATAGTACGTTTCAATCCCGCTCACATCCGGCCGACTCATGTTAATGGCATTGGCGTGAATGCTCACGAATAAAGTAGCATTTAGTCGCTCGGCCAAAGAAACTCTTGGTTCCAGGTCAATCTCGCTGTCGTCAGTTCTACTCATCACCGCTTGTACCCCTTGCTGTTCCAGGATGCGGGCTACTTGAAAGGAGATATCCAAAACGATGTCCTTTTCCTGAATTCCGCCAATCCCTACAGCACCGGGATCGCGACCTCCGTGGCCAGGATCGAGGACTACTACTGAGCGGCGGTTAGAAACAGGGGGCAAATCGGTAGATCCGGTGATGGTTCTGGGCAACGGCTGGGGGTTGCGTGTTCGATCGACTGGTGGCTGCATACTAGGATAGGAGCGAACAGGAGGGTCTACCGTCAGCCGGCGAGGGGTGGTGGGTGTCCTTGCACCCGCAGGTACTAGGGCAATGGAGCCCAAACTGGTTACAGATGCTCGCCACTGTGTGTTAGAACTATTCATCCGCAAAGTGACGCGGGTAACGGGGGGATCTGTTGGCAGTTGCCGGACTTCAATCCGTTCTACGCCGTGTTTGCCGTTAGTCTGGGGCTGTTGGCTGTTAAGGCCAGGAGCGAGAGTTGCGCCTTCAATATCTAGGGTGGCGATGTCCCCTGCGCGACTTTGTTGAAAGTTAATTTGGGGGCGGCCACCTACGGTGCGGACTAAAAAACCGTCTGCTGTTACCTGAACGTTCTGAACTACAGTCGTTTCAGCGGAATTTTGTGCGGTTGCAGATGGCTCAACGGACAATCTTTCGCCACCCAATTCGGAACTGGAATTGGGATTTTCGGCTCGTGTTGGCGTTGGCAAATCCACTGTCCACTCGCTGGGAGAAAGACCTCGAAATTTTACTTGAGCAGGGTCGATCGTAAATCCGTCTTTTAACTCAACCACTATTCTGGTGGTATCGTCGTCAAACTGCCCTAAACGCACGGATTCGATCGCCCCTGAGAAGGGCTGATTTAGGGATTGACGGCCCAGACTGGTCCCTGGTAAATCGATCACCAATCGGGTTGGGTTGAATATCAGTTGAGCCTTGGGTTGTACTCCCCCATCGGTTGTAATGTAAAGCCGGTTCTGTGAAGCATCAAACCGCCAAGATTGCAGTCTTGCTGCTTGGGCGGCTCCGGTGAGCAAAAATACACCTAAGAAACTCGGTAGTAGCCAGTGGAATTTCACGACAGTTTTTCCTCGTTTGCGTTGCTGCCTTTATCTGGAAGGGTGATGCTTTGCCCAAAGTATTTCAGGATTTGGCTGAAAGATGATGATTGGGGCGATCGCCGTTTCTCAGTTTTGGGCTAAATTGACTTTTTTATGGCTTAAGAGACTCACCAATGCCAGATTTTGGCACATAGTCGCCCTGTGACAGGCTGGTGGTCTATCGGTCCAAAGTTGATAGAAAGATTGCCGTACAAGGGAACATATTTATTTTTGGCAGTATAAAACGAGCTATTTCTGGAAGCTCGAAGGTAGAAGTTAGAAGGTAGAATTTTACGGTTATTCAAAGGAGCAATTTCAGGCATCGGATGCGATCGAGGGACGCGGGCTCAGTGAAATAGAATATCACCATTATTGACAACTGGCATTTGGGGCTGGTCTGGCTAGTGCCATTAGGATCTACCTTGGCAAAGTATGCACCTCGCTTAAAACTTACATGACCCAGAATATTAACTAATGACCACTGACTAATGACCACTGACTAATGACCACTGACTACTGACCACTGACTACTGGCTTAAGTTCAAACTTCCCGGCCATCCAGTTCAAAATTTCTTGATTTACTTGTTCGGGGCATTCATCCTGGGGACAGTGGCCAGCATTATCTAATTCCACTAACTCTACATAATTGGGGCTGCATTCGACAAATTTATGAGGCTTCGCAAACTGGGGGGGAATCATCCGGTCTTGCCGACCCCAAATTAATAACATCGGAATTTTTAAGTTTCGTAACACACTCTTGACACTAGGTCCGAACTGTGAACTACCCACAGCTTTAAATAAAGCACAGAAGGCTCTGGCGGAACCTCGATCGCCAGCCGGGCCGGAGAGAATATCTACTAATTCATCGGTGATGGCATCGGGGCCAGAATAGGCAAAGGCGGCCCAGCGACGCACAAAAGAAGGCTTGCGGACTAGGTAGAACAGGGGCCTGAGTATGAGGGGGGAAACAAAGATACTTTCGACAAGTTCGATCGCGGGTAACAGCCACGACGGCACGGCCTCGGCTCGTACAGAGGGGTCTGGGAGGCTAATCATCACGATGCCAGCCACCATATCGGGGTGAGCGGCCGCCGCGGCGAGACAAATCAGGGAACCGATGGAATTTCCCACCAAAATTACCGGCTTTCGGACAAAAGTCAACCAAAAGTCATAAACTTGATCGACCCATACAGATACAGAGTAATTCAGGGGTGCTTTTTGGGAAGCTCCAAACCCCAACAAATCCAAGGCGTAAACTGTGTGAGATTCGGCGAGGGCTGCGAGATTGTGTCGCCAATGGCCGATGGAAGCCCCAAACCCGTGCAGTAAAATTATTGGCGTGGTGGAATCGGCCATGGCGATCGTGCCTTGATTTGGCTGCGAAGGGGAACGAGAGGAACGCAAATAAGTATAGCGAGTTTGCCAACCACGCCATACCCAGTCTCTTTGAGTGCCAACCCGTTGGTGCCAGTGAAGAGAATTTGTCAATTTTGTCTACTCTCGCAACATAAATTTACAATCAACAATACCTATTCTACAGGCCAAATTGAAGGAATAGGGGACTTGCTCAAGCCCATGGCCAGAGAGGAGAGGTAAAGGGGTTTTAGTTAGTTCTGGAGGTTTTACCCTAAATTATTGACCATGGTGTCATGCTTCAGGGGCAAGCGGGAGTCGCGCGTGTGAAGTTAAAATAAAACTAAGCAGAAACTCAACCAGACTGAGTAGAATGGCAAGTATAATGTTTACCCCTGCCCAAAAGCAAGGGGCTTCAGGCGTTACTCCTTCTGGAGTCCTTGACGGGCCTCCTATGTTATAGATCAATTAGATCAATGGTGTTTGCGAGATTTTTCTGCTGACATCGGTTGATACGCCTTGGTTGAGAACTGATCTCAACTAATAAATTTGTTAGCAAAAGTTAGCAAAAAAGTATCGAAAGCCTCACTATTAAACTATTGCTTGCACAACAATTCATGCCTGTGATTGAAAGAAGACAAAATCGTAACCTCCCCCAGATTAATGAAAACATTCGATACCCCAAAATCCGGGTGATCGATACCGATGGCGCGCAACTAGGGATATTGACTCCCTCAGAAGCACTGCGCCTCGCTGAGGAAAAAGAACTCGACCTCGTACTTGTCAGCGACAAAGCTGACCCGCCGGTATGCCGGGTGATGGACTACGGGAAGTACAAATTCGAGCAAGAGAAAAAAGCACGCGAAGCAAAGCGGAAGCAGCACACTGCCGATGTCAAGGAAGTGAAGATGCGCTACAAAATTGAAGAACACGATTATCAAGTGCGCCTCAAACTAGCAGACCGCTTTATCAAATCTGGGGACAAAGTAAAAGCCACGATCATGTTCAGAGGTCGGGAAATCCAACATAGTAACCTAGCAGAGGACTTGCTCAAACGCATGGCCACGGATTTGCAAGAAATTGCCGAAGTGCAGCAAGCCCCGAAAAAAGAGGGACGTAGTATGATGATGCTGCTGTCGCCGAAGAAAGTATAAATAGTTGACAGTTGACAGTTGACAGTTGACTGTTGACTATTGCTAGGGGCGGTGTCTGTGAGTGCCCGCCCTCAGAGTTGACAGTTGACAGTGGAGTGTCAATCAGTCATTAGTTATAAACTGGTGACTGATAGCTGATGACTTGGGAAGTTCGTCAGGAATAAGCTACCACAGAGGGAAATCAACGCTGCATGGACAATTTTCAAATCAGCGGTTCAGGGGGTGTCAGACAAGGGATGCTTCGATCGCTAAACCTGCGATCGGAAGAAGTAGAGCGAACCGCACTGATGTTCCTTGTCTACAGTTTAACTTCCGTAGGGCTAATCTGGCTGGAACTCAGCACAGTAGGTCTGTTTCTAGACGAATTTGGTGCCGACAAAATGCCCTGGATTTACATAGCCAGCGCCTTCATCGGTTCTGGTTTAGGCTTTGTCTACTCCTGGCTGCAAAAAATCCTGCCCTTGCGGCGCACCGTGGTAGTCGTTCTGGGAATGATGTCGGTACCGCTATTCCTGTTTCGATTCGGCATCGGCTACGAAGATATTAAGATAGCTGGAATTAGCATCGCCTTCATTACAATATTCCTGATGTGGCTGTGGGTGGAAGCTTGTTATGTGCTCAATGACCTCAATACTTCCATCACATCCAACCAACTCTTCAACATCAGAGAAATTAAACGCACCTATCCCCTCGTCAGCAGTGGCTATTTAGTAGCTGGAGTAGTCAGCGGATTTTCTCTACCGGTGTTGCTGCACGTAGTGGGTTTGAAAAATGTGACCCTGGTATCGGGGTTAATGGTTGCCACAGGCTCGATATTGCTGTATTACCTCACGGAAAAATACCGCCAAGCATTCCCAGAAACAGCCCATTGGACAGATGACGAAGACGAAGACGACAATCAAGAATTTACCGCCCGCAAAGTTACAGGCCCGCTGCAAAAATACGCCATACCTCTAGTTAGCTTTTTCGTACTGGCAGAAGTCCTCTACGTCTTAGTAGATTTCCAATTTTATAGCCAGCTAGAATACCAAAACCCAGGGGATGGGGCTAGTTGGATAGCTAGCTTCCTGGGCATTTATGAAGGGATTCAAGGGTTGTTTCAAGTGGGGACTCAGTGGTTTGCATCCAGCCGCTTGGTGGAAAGAATTGGAGTATTCGTCACAGCGATGATTCTACCCGCGGGGATAGCGATACTGGGAGTGCTGACTCTGGGAGTTTCTTTGGGAAACTTAGTACCAGTTTTTATCGGACTGGTATTTCTGAGGTTTCTAGACGAACTGCTGCACTACACGCTGTTGGAAACGGTGAGTCCGGTATTGTTCCAACCAATCCCGGATAATATTCGATCGGGAATTCAAACTTTGGTCAACGGTGTTGGCGAACCTTTGTCCTGCGGAGTGACTGGAGTCGGCATCCTGATTCTACTGTGGGTGACAAATTACATACTGCCTCACGAAAGCGAAAATCAATTTCATGACGAGCAAAGCTTGGTGTTTATTGCTGTCATCGTTCTGCTGTCGCTGGTGTGGCTGTTCGTGGTCTGGCTGATCCGTTCTCAATACGTCGGTTTGTTGGTCAAAAGTGCAGAACGGGGACGCTTGGGTGTCACTGACGTGGACTTGAAAGCCTTGAAACGGGCAGTAGTAGAAACTTTGGAACAGCCGGGAGGGGAAGATGACAAGCGTTCTTGTATAGAACTGTTGACCCAAATTGACCCCAAAAATGTTGGTGAAGTCTTGGCGCCGATTCTGGAATCGTTGCCGCCATCCTTGCAGCGCCAAAGCCTGGAAACGATGCTGCAACACCCGAACCCTGCATATTTGGAGGCTGTTCGTAACCTGAGCGACCAATCCCTGCCCCCGGAAGTGCTGGCTTTGGCCCTACGGTACATCTGGCTGACAGATGCAGAACCGAATATCGACAGTTTGCGATCGTATTTGCAGCCGACTGTGGACCCGGTAGTTCGGGGGACTGCTGCTGCTTTAATTATGAGAAGGGGCGATCGCCAGCAAAAAGCAGAAGCTACTAATACTCTGCGACAAATGCTGACTCACAAGCAAGAGCGGGAACGTGTGATGGGGACGCGGGCTCTGGGAGAGGCTGACTATCTCCAAGGACTGCGTTTGTATATACCGAATCTGTTGCAAGATGAATCTTTGCGGGTGCGGTGCGCTCTGTTGGATGTGATTTCTGCTACTCATTCGGAAGAGTATTATCCTTCTCTGATCCGCGGACTAGGTTACAAATCGACCAGGGAATCTGCTTTGGGGGCGATAGTCAAACTTCACAATGATGCGATTCCGCTACTGGTTCATTTAGCAGAAGATATCCACAAATCGGATTTGGTGAGGTTGCAGGCCTGGACGGCTTTGGGTCAAATTGGGACTGTAGAGGCGATAGACATTCTGGTTGGTAATTTAATCACTGCTTGGGGAACGACCAGGCGCAATATCCTCCGCATTTTGTTGAAAATGCCCTCAGAAACGGGGATAGAAGGGGTTCTAGACCGCATCGGACGCAGTGGGGTCGAAACTCTCATTGAACAGGAGTTAATGTTTATCGGTCAAATTTACGCAGGTATGGTGGATTTGTCTGGGGTCACAACCTACGCCAACTTGTCCATGGAAGATGTCAACAGCGGCTCGGAACCTGCGGCGGATACGGCTCAATTGTTGAGGCGTGCCCTGGCGGGTTTAGAGGCTGATGCTAGAGATCGGTGTTTCTTGCTGATGAAGTTTCTGTATCCGCTAGATACTGTGCAAGCGGCGGCTTTTAATATCGCTTCTGGTCTACCTTCTCTGGTTGCTAGGGGATTGGAAATTTTGGACAATACTGTTGATATAGCCAGTAAGCGAGCGCTCATCAACCTATTGGATCAGCATTCGGAAAGAGAAAAACTGAGCAATCTCTCGGAATTGATGGTGTACAAACCCTTAGCTCCTAGCGATCGTTTGCGGCGCTTGCTAGAATTGCGTCACTTCCTTTCGGATTGGACATTGGCTTGTTGTTTTCATTTGGCTAGGGAAGCCCGCTGGACTCTCACCGCTCAACAAACTTTGGTCTGTCTGCGCCATCCTACAGGTTTTGTGCGGGAAGCAGTGTTAGCCTATTTGAAAATAGCCTCGCCCAGGGCTTTGCTGGAATTGCTACCGAGGCTGCAAAATGACCCCGATCGTCTAGTATCAGGTCAAGTCGAAGAGATGATGACCCAGTTGGGCGCTGGAGGAAGAAGGTAATATTGGTCAATTGGCAGTTGGTAGTTGGCAGTTGGCAGTTGTTAGTCAACAGTCAACAGTCAACAGTCAACAGTTTTTATTCTTCTCATTTTTAAGTTTAAATCAATCACTGCATTGCACTATGTTAACCAGCGTTGAACGCCTATTATTTGTGAGGGCGGTTCCAATTTTTAAGGAACTGCGGGATGATTTTCTCGTGCGTCTAGCATCGGTAATGGATGAACTTTCTTTTCCTTCTAAACACACAATTTTTACGGAAGGACAGGAAGGTCGATCGCTCTATATTTTGGTATCGGGAACGGTGCGGGTTCACATTGGCGATCGGGATTTGGCACAGTTAAAAGCTGGTGCTTGTTTTGGTGAAATGTCGCTATTTGATGCGGAACCGCGATCGGCTTCTATTACGGCTCTTGAACCTTGCGAGTGTTTGATGTTGACTCAAATGCAGCTCTATGACGCTATTGATGAAACACCGGGAATTGCTGTGAATATTATCCGTTTGCTGTCGCGCCGGATTCGCGAATTGAATCAAAAGTTGAATGCTAAAGAAGCGGTTCTGTCTTTACCGGATACTGCTCAAGTTGCTGAGTTGCGATAATTTTGACTTGGTACGGGGGAATTGCTAATAGATATCTCCCATCCTGCTGGTGGGATAAGCATCCTCCCCCAGACTGGTTTTTAGGAGATGTCTAATAGACATCTCCTATGATGGTGGGGTAGGCAAAACAGCCTGTTCTTCACTATGTTTTTAGGAGATGTCTCAGCAGCAAATACCCGATTTTTTCAAGAAGTCGGCGATCTCAAATTCGCTTTAAACTAAGCGGAAAATAAACGGGTAGCGGTAAGGTAGGTTGGGATTTTGTAAAACGTGGAGAATCGCAAAAATTGTCAGTCCCCAATGTACCAGATAACCTAGGGGTATCAGGACAAACCCGGCTAGACCAAAAGTAATGATAGTTAACACCGCAATAATGCTGCTGTAGAGCCAGACATTCAGGTGAAAATTGATGGCTTCTTTGGCGTTATCTTTGACAACGGGGTCATCCGATACTAATAATACAGCGATCGGCACTCCGATGGAAAACAATAACGTACTCAAAAAAATTGCGCCGTGGCACAGTAGTGATAGCAGCTTCCGCTTGTCGGAGTCGTACATATTACTTTTCTGTTGAATTTATGATAAGTTTACCTTTAATCATAAATTTAGCACAGGCTATAATGGCAGTCTGGTGATGATTCCCCTACCTTATTTGCGGTCGCCGAAAACCAAGGGGTAACAAACCGCGGATTGAGCCGTGGGATTAATCTCAAATCTAAAATCTAAAATCTATAACCGGATGACCACAGAACTTGAAACCGAACTGCAAACTGCTGTTGAGCGCCGACGCAACTTTGCCATTATCTCACACCCCGACGCGGGTAAAACTACTCTGACAGAAAAGTTGCTGCTTTACGGAGGTGCTATTCATGAAGCTGGTTCTGTGAAAGCCCGTCGAACTCAGCGACACGCTACTTCTGACTGGATGGAAATGGAACAGCAGCGGGGAATTTCGATTACCTCTACTGTATTGCAGTTTGAGTATAAAAAATATCACATTAATCTGCTGGATACTCCGGGACACCAAGATTTTAGTGAAGATACTTATCGGACTCTGGCGGCGGCGGATAATGCGGTGATGTTGGAGGATGCGGCTAAGGGTTTGGAACCGCAAACTCGGAAGTTATTTGAAGTTTGTAAGCTGCGCAGTCTGCCTATATTTACATTCTTTAATAAGCTCGATCGCCCTAGCAGAGAACCTTTAAATTTGTTGGACGAAATTGAGCGAGAATTGGGCTTGCAGACTTATCCGGTGAATTGGCCAATCGGTACGGGCGATCGCTTTAAAGGTGTTTTTGACCGCCGCCAACGTAAAATTCACTTGTTCGAGCGCACTCAACATGGTTCTCTCGCTGCTGTCGATACGGTGATTGACTTGGGCGATCCGCGTATTGAAGAACTTTTGGAGTCGGATCTTTATTATCAATTTAAAGATGATTTGGAACTGCTGGATGAATTATGGGATGAGCTAGATTTAGACTTAGTTGCTGCTGGAAAAATGACCCCTGTTTTCTTTGGCAGTGCGATGAGTAATTTTGGGGTTGAGCTGTTTTTAGATGCGTTTTTAGACTATGCTCTGAAACCGAATGCCCGCAAAAGCAGCGCTGGAGAACTTCCGCCAACCTATGAAGATTTTACTGGGTTTGTGTTTAAATTGCAAGCAAACATGGACCCCAGACACCGCGATCGCGTGGCGTTTATTCGGGTGTGTACGGGTAAGTTTGAAAAGGACATGAATGTGACTCACGCTCGCAGTGGTAAAACGGTGCGTTTGTCAAGACCTCAAAAATTATTTGCTCAGGATCGGGAGTCCATCGATGTTGCTTATCCTGGGGATGTGATTGGTTTGAATAATCCGGGAGTTTTTGCGATCGGCGATACGATTTACACTGGTCAAAAGCTAGAATATGAAGGGATTCCCTGTTTTTCACCGGAACTTTTTGCTTATTTGAGAAATCCCAATCCTTCTAAATTCAAGCAGTTTCGTAAGGGTATTTCGGAGTTGCAGGAAGAAGGCGCGGTGCAAATTATGTATTCGGTTGATGAGTCAAAACGGGAGCCAATTCTAGCGGCTGTGGGACAGTTGCAATTTGAGGTGGTGCAGTTCAGAATGCAGTCTGAATATAATGTAGAAACCAGCATCGATATGTTGCCTTATAGTGTTGCTCGCTGGGTTGATGGTGGTTGGGATGCCCTGGCAAAAGTGGGGCGGCTGTTTAATACGGTGACGGTTAAGGATAGTTGGGGAAGGCCTGTTTTACTGTTTAGAAATGAGTGGAATTGTCAGCAGGTGGAAGGGGAACATCCGGTGTTGAAATTAAATGCGATCGCACCTGTGGTTTCTGGTTTGGCAAAGACCGAAAATTGAGCCTCAAAGACTAATAGGAAATTAATTCCGCACATGGGTGCGTCGCCCTCCGCGATGATGACTACGGGTAGGAATTCAGTGGCGACGCACCACAGCAAATACTCACAGGGGTGCGTCGCTAGGATTGGCGATCGCACCTTGGTCGGAGAAAAAAAGGGCGATCGACCTTTTTCCGCTAGAAACACCCAAAAAAGCTGAGCTAGCTCTCATTTAGTTTGCATATTGTAATTATTAAAAAAAGCTATATTTTTTTTCGCGTTGTTTTCGCTGCTCCCTGTGCGTTTAACAGCAATAGTTAAATGCGTATTAGCTTATCGGCACGCAGCCAAAAGTTTTGTTACAATGGGTGAGCTGTTACAAAACGTAACTTATGCTGGTTTCTATTTTAATAATTGATGTTGCTCTAGTTGCGTGGTCTTTGCACTTAATGCAGGAGGCGATCGCACAACGAGAATTTTCACTAATGCTAGCCGGCACCCTAGTTGCGGCTTCAGCAGCAGCCTTGGTAGTGGTCTACTTCCTGATGGGGTCTTGTTTGAGTCATTTGACCGAAATATCTCAACACACATACTAATCTATAGTACAGATGGAAAATTGCCATGAAGCCAGGAGGCGTTAAAAAAAAGGCTATAAACCTTGTCAGTCAAGGATAAAAAATTCATTTTGCAAAAAAGCTTGACAAACATCGGTAAGTTAAGGCATTATGAAAAGCGCGAAACAAAAGGGGAATTAGCTCAGTTGGTAGAGCACTACGATGGCATTGTAGGGGTCAGCGGTTCGAGCCCGCTATTCTCCATAAACAAATAACTAACGATATAATTCCGATGCTACCGGAAACGATATTAATTGTTCCACCGTTCCCCGATCGACAGCGAGGTCTGAACCAATTTTTCTTTGAGACCTCTTCTGAAATCCCCTTGACAACTGGCATACAGGCTTAACTTGTTACCAGGAAGAGCCTGGTAACGAGTAACAAACCCGCCCTCTGGCATACTACTCTTGCCGCTCGACAGCGATAGTCAAATGAGCGACAAATACTCCCACCGTCGCCAGTGCAGCAGCAACTGGAAATACTATCGCCCCTGCGACGCTACCCACCAATCCCGCCATCAGCGGAATGTCTGCCAGAGTCCGCCCTTGGGAGTTTTTGATGACGAGGCGGCGGAGTTTTCCTTGTTGAACTAATTCTTTGATTCTCGCTCTTAAAGACTCGCCACTAATCTTAAACTCTTCAACTCTGACTTTTTCCTCAGTTGAAAAACCTGAAGTGAATAAAGGAGTTTCAACTGTTGTGTTTGTCGTATCGGCGACTGCGGCTGTTTCTTCTTGTAGAATAGTTACTTGTTGTTCTAGTTGTGAGTTCATTTTGTGTAATGGCGGGTGAAAACCAGCCGTTGAATTTCTATACTTTTATTTTGTGCGATCGCCACTAGCTACGACAGGCAAGGAAACCCTACAATCTAGATTCGTACTTTCCACCCAAGCCTTTTAACTCAAAACCATATCTCTCTTCTCTTCCTCTGTGTCCTCTGCGTCCTCTGCGGTTAAAGCATTCCAGAATTGTGCATAAAGAAGCAGTATTGGCTGCCTCGACGTGCATCCAACACTAGAATTAATAGTTAGCGGTTAATGGTTAAAAATTGGCAATAACCAATAACCAATAACCAATAACTTAAATTATTTATGTCTAATTAGCTCGTAAATTTCTACATAATCTTTAGCTGGATATTTCCACGAATTATCACAATTCATGCCTTGAACCACCAGTTTTTCAAATTCATCGTGGTAGTCATACCATAAGCCGATCGCCCGATCCAATGCTGATTCTAGAGCATAGTAGTCGCTTTGGTAGAATACATAGCCGTTGCGTACTTCTGGGAGATGGTTGGTATCGTAATCGCGATCGAACACAGTATTCACCAAACCTCCAACTCCCCGCACCACAGGCACTGTCCCATACCTCAACCCGATCATCTGAGTCAGCCCACAGGGTTCGTAATTGCTGGGAACCACAATTAGATCCGCACCCCCATAAATTAAGTGGGAAAGTTCCTCATTAAATCCGAGTTCCAAATGGCAGTCTGGATTGTCATTTAAAAACCATTTTTCGTGCTGGAAATGCGCATTAATTCCCGCTTCTGTAGCCGAACCTAGAAGCACAAATTGTGCTCCTTTATTGAGAGCATAGTAAAGGGCATGGTGGACGAGATGAACGCCTTTTTGATCATCTAAACGACCAATAAAGGTAATGATTGGCTTGTCAGCATCTCGCAGCAAAAGTCGCTCGCGTAAAGCCTGTTTAGTTTTAGCTTTTCCCGCCAAATCTTCCTGGGTGTAGTGGTGAGGAATGTAGCGATCGCTTTCTGGATTCCACACATCATAATCAATACCGTTGAGCACTCCACGGAACTTATCTTGATATAAATGCAAAGTGTGGCCTAAACCGTAGCCAAACTCACCCACATGAGCTTCCCAAGCGTGGTGTGGCGATACCGTGGTCACAAAGTTAGAGTAAACAATGCCACCTTTCATAAAGTTGATAGCAAAAGGGTTAAAATTATCTTGGAGGCGATCGTACTGAAAATAATAATCCTCTCTATTCAAACCCGTTGCTTGCAGAATTTCGCTACCACCCATACCTTGATGTTTGAAATTGTGAATGGTATAGCAGACTCGCTGATTTTCCATCCAATTATATTTGTAAATTTCAAATAACATGACAGGCACCAAACCAGTTTGCCAGTCGTGACAGTGAATAATATCAGGGCGTTTGTTAGCTCTGAGTAAAAATTCTAAAGCAGCTTTGCTGAAGAAAGCAAACCGCATATTGTCATCATTGCAACCGTAATAACAGCCACGGTTAAAAAAGTTATCTTGAGAACGAGGTTCAATGAAAAAACATAACTGGCCGTGCACCCAGCCACAAAAAACATCACAGAGGATTTCGCCACCGTACCAAGGGACTTGGAGATCCCGATAGGCATCGTGCAATCCCCAAATGTGGTCATACCTCATGCAGTCGTACTTGGGTAGAATAATCTCCACTGCATGGCCAGAATTCTGCAACTCCCGACTCAAACCATAAACTACGTCGCCCAAGCCTCCTGCTTTGATGACGGGGGCGCATTCCGAGGCAATTTGTACGATGTACATTTTTCGTGTTAACTCCTAGGTGTGAATCCAAAAATATTTTCTTAATTTGACAAATTATATGATTTTTAGGTCAATAAGCAAGTCCGCCATTGGAAATAAAAAGCCACTCCCTTTATCATTCGGCGGTTGAAATCGCTTAATAGTCAAACAAAGTCCACTCCAAGACTAAGAAATAAAAAGGTAGTTAAGCCAGAATGACAACAGTCAACAGTCAACTGACAACAGTCAACAGTCAACTGACTATCGATCGAGCTTGCGCTGAATTTGCTTCAAAGATTGGTACATTTCTGGGAGGCGGTTGTAGACAGCGGCGGCTTTGAGAAATAGTTTGTGGGGAATTGCCGGCACACCAGTCACGATCGCCCCTGGTGCCACATCACTATGAATTCCAGCTTTCGCTGTGGCGATCGCCCCATCTCCAATTTTAGCTTGATTAGCAATCCCGACTTGACCAGCCAAAATCACATTATTGCCAATTTTGACCCCACCAGCCATGCCAACATGAGCAGCAAAGGCGCAATTTTTCCCAACTTGACAGCCATGACCGACGTGTACTAGATTGTCAATCTTGGTATTTTGACCAATGCGGGTTTCTCCAACAGCCGGTCTGTCAATGGTGCTATTGCAACCCACCTCAACGCCATCTTCCAAAACAGTGCAGCCAGACTGCTCCATTTTCACCCACCCTGTCCCTGTCGGCACGAACCCAAAACCTTCGCTCCCGATCGCCGCACCGCTATGAATCACGCAATTTGCCCCAATGCGAGTACGTTCGTGAATCACACAGTTAGCGTGTAAAACAGTGCCAGAGCCTATTTCCGCATCTGGGTAAATTACCACATTGGGATGAATGCAAACATTGCTGCCAATTTTCACTCCAGGTTGAATGACGGCGTGGGGGCCTATATAGACATTTTCACCAATTTGTGCTGTGGGGTGAATGGTGGCAGAGGAATGGATTTCTGAGGTTGGGCGAAACGGTTGATAAAACAGGGCGATGGTTTGAGCAAACAGCAGTCGCGGATCGGGTGCGGCTATCCAAGCAATGTGGCGATCGTCACATTCAGCCTGGAGGCTTTCATCTAAGGGCAAAATTAAGGCAGAAGCATTTGTCGAGGCTGCATGGGAGGCAAATTTCGCACCTTCTATATAACTGATTTTGTCCGACGCAGCTTCATCAACTGGGGCGGCGCCAGTAATTTCAGGATCGGTAGCCACCGACGCTGTGAGTGTGCGACTGCTGGCTAAATTCAGTTTTTCTACGACTTGGCTAAATTTCATCTATAAAAATTTGTGCTTAACAGGGATTTACCATTGTTAAAATTAGCAGGTTTGGAGCACTGTCTGAGCAGCATCAAAAAACTCCTATAAAATCCTCTCTTCATCGTCCTGTATTGAACTCTCTCTTCTCTTCCTTCGCGTCCTTAGCGCCTTCGCGGTTAAATCATTCCGATACAACCGGAATTGATATCAGGCGTCCAGGACTACACAATAGCAAGAGCCCCGACTTTTTTGCCAAGCCAGGGCTCTAACAGGAATTATTTTTCGCAGTTATTGTACGGAAACTGCATCGACATCAACGGTGCTGGTTTTAGCTTCAGAAGGGCTGCCGGTGGCTTCAGATGTGGAATTTGTCTGAGCTTGGCGGGATTTAAAATAGTCGATCGACATTTGGGAAATTTCGGAAATCAGTAGCACGGCGATCGCCACATCGTCAATTTGTCCAACCACCGGCAGGAAATCCGGGGCAATGTCGATCGGGCTTACGAGATATGCTAGGGTTCCCAAAATAATCCACCAACGGTACTTGGGGTTACGGATGGTGTCGCGGTACCAGTTGTAAACAGATTGTATAGAAAAGTTCATGGGGTTGTCCTCTACTTATATTTTCAATCTTTACAGATTCTCCCTCGAAACGTTTGTGGAGATATCCCCCCTAGGGTTGGTTAGAGAATCCTACTTGGAAGTATGGGGAATTGGGCATTGGGAATTGGGCTACCTCCCCCTAACCGCCCCTACCCCCAAGGCATGGCTGTTTCGGGAGCATCCCAATTTTGCAGGGGCTCTCGCATGACCGCAGATAATTTATGAATTAAAAGCAGAGATTTGGAGCATCCCAATGTACAAATCAACGGATTTATTGATTTTCAGCATCATCTAATTGTCTATCTAGCTATCATCCTCCCATTTTAATAATTACTGAAAACCTCAATATCGACACAAATTGTCTAAGTACAGATTGTAAAATCTAGTATCACAAAATACCCGTATTTGAAAAAGTGCTCGACCATGAATTTAATCCCCAAAATCCTCCCCCTTACGAACCTTGAAACGTCCATTTTTGGTCGCCGATCGCAATTTCGCAACCACTCGTTAGCCAAAAAGGTTCCTGAGCCGCTAGTCTTTGTCCGCCAACAAAAGTACCATTGGAACTGCCACAATCCACAAGCTGATACCGCTGTTTTCCTTGTTCGTCATTGGCCCGACGGATTTGAGCATGGTAGCGGGAACTTTGCGGATCTTGTA